>VGZO01000011.1 GCA_016872555.1 Planctomycetota bacterium | reverse complement strand
CCTGAAGATCACTGGACCATGCATTGAGCAGGTGCAGGGCATCCTTGCCTGCAGCCGTATCGAACGAATGCCGGAGCGTCTTGCCATCCAGCCGCACTCCATGATCCGAAACCGCCTGGTTAAGCGACCGGATCCATCGTTGCAGGCAGGCGTAGAACTCGGACGAGTCGAGTCGAGCGAACACCCTCCCAAACGTATCGTGCGACGGGATGCCGTTGGGAAGCTCGAGAAACCGGGCAAACCATTCCCTCTTCTTCTTGCCGAACCGCTCGACGTCAGCCCAGCCCTCCGCCCCGCAGATTGCCGCGCACAAGGCGATGGCCACCATGTCGATCAGCAGGTGACGCTTCGTCCGCTCCATCCGTGGGTCGGTCAGGTCCTCGAAGTGTGAACGAATTACCGGCGTCGTTGAAACAATCACAAGTCGTCCTCCGTGACACAGGCGAAACGACGTGCGGCCACCGCCGCCCGCTTGCCTTTCGACGACTCACCGCAATACTTGTGCCGCTCTCAGAAGATGCGATTGCCCTGGGCCGCGGGGTGGCTTCACGCTGGTGGAGCTGCTCGTGGTGATCGCCATCATCGGCACCCTCGTCGGCCTGCTCCTGCCCGCCGTCCAAGCGGCGCGTGAGGCGGCCCGCCGCAGCCAGTGCTCCAACAATCTCAAGCAGCTCGGCTTGGGTGTCCTCAATCACGAGTCCACCCGCAAGACACTACCGCCGGGCACCGACCAGCGGATGAACGGCATGCACTGGCGTTTGCTGCCGTTCATGGAGGAAACCGCGGCAGCCACTTCCTTCGACAACGGCGAGTACGGCACCGGCGCGTCGTGGTGGGCGTCCGGGGTCGCGTGGAACGTGCCCCGCGCCGCCACGCCCCCGCAGGGGCGCTTCGGCGTCGCCAAGCCCGGCATCAACACCTGGCTCTGCCCGTCGGGCATGGCTGCGAGCAGCCCGGGCAGCATCGTGAACGTCGTCCAGATCACGACCCACGGCTTCGGCAACGTCGATTTCCGTGGCAGCGTGACCGGCGTCGCCACCGGTGCGCTGGCGCTGACGACCTACTACTACACCACGGCCAGCAATCCGACGGCGGTCAACGGCCTCGCCCTGACCGACTATCTCTACAACCGTGGCTACATCCACGACATGGCCTATCGCCAGTACCTCGGACCGTTCCAGTACAGCGACAAGACCAACACCTCCTCCACGACCAGCCCTGGCATGTATCTCAAGGTGCCCGCGGTCGGAATGAAGATCGCCACCGTCACCGACGGCACGAGCAAGACGATCTTCATGCAGGAAAGTGCCGGCGGATTCATGTCGGGCTTCACCCCGCAGGGCTGGGGCGCGATGTCGTGGGGTCACGCCCCGTTCACGTCGAGCTTCGGGTTCTGCCCCGATGCCACCAATCCCAACTGCTGCGGGAATGCCGCCACCGACAACTGCGGCCCCAACGGCAAGGGCTACGGCAAGGGAGCCGGCCGTCCGAGCAGCATGCACGCGGCGAACCTGATCGGCACGCTGTACGGCGACGGATCGGTGCGGTTCACCAGCCCGTCGGTCGACTACAGCACGTGGGCATCGCTGTGCGGTTCCCAGGACGGCGACATCGTCAACATCGACTGATGCGTCGACGGTGTCGTCCGGTGTCTTCGGCTCTCGCCCCGCGCGGGCACTCCTCCAAACGGGAATCCTCGACGATGATCATGACTGCTCCTGGCAATCGCACTGGCGTCCTTCTCGCCAGCGCCTCGCTTGTCGCCTTGGCCCTGTGCTGCGGCTGCAGCGGCGGCAATCAGGCGGCGAGTGTTCCCAAGCGGCAGGGGGGCGGGGCGAACCTCCGCCCGGTCGGCGAAGGGAGTCCGCCCCCGGCGGCGGCCGCTGGGACTCCGGCGCAGCCGCCGTCGCGCGGTGACTCGGTCAGCGACAAGCCGATCGAGACTCCCTGACCGGACAGCCGTGACGCGGTTCCCGCCGGGGTGATTCGGCGGGGGCGCGAAGCGGTCGATCCGGACGCGTGCTCAATTGTGGCGAGGCCACCGGATCGAACGGTCCGGTGGCCTCGCTCGTTTTCAAGGCGTTTCACACCCTCGTTCAGGGGGTGTCCGCCAGCGCCGCTGCCTCCCAGCCCTGCGCATTCTGCGGGCAGCACAATCTTCAAATCAGGCACGGACAGGTCGTGAGCACTCGCCGGTTCGCCGCGAATTTGCCGGAAAACCGACGTTTATCGGCACTATTTGAAAAACAGCACCTGCACGCTTGTGGCATGACCTTTGCTGAATTGTTGATTTTTCGTTGGGATGGCTTAAGAAAGAGATGGGGTTTTGGGTGGAGGCGGAGCCACTGCCGCTCGATCGCTGACGACACGGCGTTGAGCTCGCGCGTGTGCGCGCGCACGTCCGTGCCGCTTCGGTCGAGGAACCTCGCGCGGTGTGGGTCGATGACAAAGCGCGGTTTTGAATCGGTGACCAGCACGGCGGGATCATTCATCGGTTTTCTTCCCGTCGACAGTCTTCAATCTTGATCCGTTGTCAGTCCCTGTGTTTTTCGTTTCATCCCTGTTTTCAAAGGATCCTTCCATGAACGCTTTCGATCGGCTCCACGCCGGCTCGCGGCGACGGGGCTTCACGCTCGTCGAACTTCTCGTGGTGATCGCCATCATCGGCACACTCGTCGGCCTGCTGCTCCCGGCCGTGCAGGCGGCGCGCGAGGCGGCCCGGCGGTCGGCATGCACCAACAACATGAAGCAGCTCGGCCTCGGGATCCTCAATTACGAGAGCAACAACAAGACGCTGCCCCCCGGTGCCGACCAGAGGTTCAACGGCGTCCACTGGCGGTTGTTGCCCTACATGGAAGAGACCAACACCCACGCCACGTTCGACAACGGCCAGATCAGCACCACGGCGAGCTGGTGGGCGTCGGGCGTCGCCTGGAACGTGCCGCGCGCCTCGTCGCCGCCGCAGGGCCGGTTCGGCGTCTCCAAGCCGACCGTCCCGTCGTTCCTTTGCCCGTCGTCGTTCTCGACCAACAACGCGTCGGCGATCAACAGCGTGATCCAGATCACCGCCGTCGGGTATGGCAACGTCGACTTCCGCGCCAACCTCGTCGGGGCCGGCTCGGGGCTGGGCTCGTCGCCGATGTACAGCTTCTACATCTACAGCCGGGCATCGACCCCGGTCGCCGTCGACGGCCTCGCGTTGACCGACTACCTCTTCAACCGTGGCTTAATCACCGACGTGGCCTTGCGCCAGTACATCGGCCCGTTCCAGTACAGCGACAAGACCAACACCTCCTCGACGACCAGCCCCGGAATGTACCTGAAGGTGCCGGCCGTCGGCGTGAAGCTGTCGGCCGTCAGCGACGGCACGAGCAAGACGATCTTCATGCAGGAGACGGCCGGCGGCTTCATCGACTGGGGTGCGGGCAACGCCGGCAACGGCTGGACCGGGATGACGTGGGGCCACGCGCCGTTCTACGCCGACTTCGGGTTCTGCCCGGACGGCACGAACGGCAACTGCTGCGGCAACACCGCCGGCGAGAACTGCGGCACCAACGGCAAGGGTTTCTCGTGGGGCCTGCCGAGCAGCATGCACGCGGCCAACCTGATGATGACGCTGTTCGGAGACGGCTCGGTGCGCCCCCTGTCGCCGTCGACCGCCTACGGCACCTGGGTGTCGTTGTGCGGTGCCCAGGACAGTGACAACGTCACTCTCGACTGACCGTCAGCGGGGCAGGTTCTCGTCTCCTTCTTCCAGGAAAGCAACCATGGTCGATTCGTGTCGTCTGGCAGTGGGAACGGTTCTCGTGACCGCCGCGCTGGCTGCGGGCTGTGGCGGGGCCAAACCGGCGGGCACCGTCCCGACGGCGGCTCCCGGCGCGGCGTCTTCCAACCTCAGGCCCAAGGGTATGAACAGTGGAGCCCCGTCGGCGCCGACTCCGGGACAACCCGCGGCGGGCAAGCCCGCCGGACCGCAGTATGCGCAACCGATCGACGCTCCCTGACCCAATGCGGCGCTCCCCGCCGGGGAATGCCGCGGGCGGGGGACCGCACGACGAAATCGTTCCGCCGCACGGCGTGGTGGACCGTCACTGAAGACGGTCGCCGGCCGGTCGTCGGGACGGAGCAGGGATGGTGAAGAAGCAGGGCGCAGGACCCCCGTCCGCGAGGGCGGGGGTCCTGTGTTTTTTCGAGGCGCTCCGCTCCAGTTCAGCGAGTCGTCGAGCGCTTCGTCCGCGCGACCTGGGGCCGCGGCACGCGGTAGACCTTCGGGTCGTCGACGACCCACGGCGTGCTCCAGGTCTTGCCGTCGTCGCGCGACAGGACGTTGTAGAAGAACGTCTTGAACCACAGCGTCTTGTATCCATACGGGTACTGCGACGTGATGTAGTCGTCCATCGTGAGCTCGTCGACGCCCGGGCTGGCGAAGTAGTGGACCTGGCCGTCGGGGGAAAACGACAGCCCGAGCGTCCACCATCCCAGTTCGCTGATCTGGGGCCCGCGGATCTCGCCGCCGTTGCGCCCGCCGCGAATCCGCAGGTAGGCGGAATCTTCCTTGCGGCGGCCGTCATGGGCGCTTTCGAAGCAGATGAACATCCCCGGCCAGTACTCCTCCAGGCCCCACTCGCCTTCGTCGGGATGATCGTCGGCGGTGATGATCGCGTAGGTGTAGCAGCCCGCCCGGAAGCCGAACGTGGGTCCGCTCCGGTCTTCCCACTGCTCGAACGGCGGCAGATAGACGCGCGTCACGACACTCGGGCTGTCGGCGGCGGGGATGCCACGCCCCGTGACCCGCTGCATGTTGTGGATCAGGTCGTCCTGGTGGGCCTGGTAGGTGATCCGGCCGGGGATCCCGGCGCGGAGCGTGGCGATCAGCAGGCCGTGCTCACTCCCCTCGAGGCCGGGAGATGGCAGCGGGATCCGTTTGACGACGTCGGGGGTGCCGCGCTTCAGCCCCTCGAACCACTTCCCGTTGCGGCTCCGGGCGGTCGGCGTGCGGACGCGCTTGTCCTGCTCCTCGGAGCTCTTCGGGTGGGCGTAATTCCACGACCACCCTTCGTCCTCGAAGTCATCGCCGACGGCGGCGAGCACCTCGCCGGTGCCCGGGACGAGCACCGGCCGGCGCGGAGGCGCCTTGGGGGCGGAGGGGGCGACCGGCCGCTCCTCGGCGACCGCGTCCTCGTCGTCGTCGCCTTCCGTGGCGGTGGGGACGACGGCCGCGGTGTCGGGCACGGCATCGCCGTCGTCGGCTCGCGCCGACCCTGCGGTCAACACCAGCGCCATGCCGAGCGCCGCAGCCGTGATGCAGGAGGACGACGGGTGGCGGTGAAAATGGCAGACCGCTGTCATGGATCGAGGCTCCGCGGGACCGGTTCGGCAGGTCCGCGCCGGCGAACCCTCCCAGCCGTCCATCGGCCTCCCGGGGAGCGTTCGTTCGGCCGATGGGGTGACCGCCGGTCCACGATTCCCCACCGCCCCGGCTTACGGGATCGCGCGAGGAGTCGACAGCCTCGCCAGGCCCCCCCGTTTCACCCGCCTCCGCGGCGTACGCCCGACCGGGAAAACCTCTCTGGCCCCCGCGGCACGGAAACGTCAAAAGCCTCCGTGGTGGTCTCCGTCCGCGCCCCTCTCCTGGTCAGCGTGCCATGCCGACAGCCCATCGACGGATCGCTTTGCGGGATGTCTCGTCAACGCTCGGCGGATGCCTCGTCGCGTTCGCGGCCACGGCCCTCGGTGATCCGCCCGTCGAACGCGGCCCGACCGACGCCGCGGCCACCCCCGCCGCAGCACCGCTGCGAAGCCATATCCTTCCCGTCGGCGACATCGCCGCGACCGGACGCCATCTCCCCTCCGCCGGGATGGTCACGGCGCGGGCACCCGACATCATCCGCGAGCAGCTCGCGCTCCCGCGCGGCCGGGGCCTGGTGGTGATGAGCGTGGCTCCCGATTCACTCGCCGCCCGGGCGGGAATCTGCCGGCACGACGTGCTGGTGGCCCTCGACGGGCAGTGGCTCCTCCTGCCGGAGCATCTCGAGGCGCTGATCGATTCGTCGCCTTCCGACGCGGCGCTCGAATGCAACCTGATCCGCGGCGGCAAGCCGGTTTCCGTCTCGCTGTCCGGCCGCCCCGTGGCGGGGGCGAGCGGTGCTTGGCCCCAACCGCGCGGCGAGGATCGCGCCGCGGCACCACCGCACCCGTCGGTGATGGTCGACGCGCCCCCCGACGGCGCCGCGGACAGGGCCGGCACGGTGACCAGCGCGGGTGGGAGTAGCGTAGCGACCACCCCGTCGACCGTGGTCCCGGCGGGCGCCAGCCAGCCGCTGACGGCCGCCGCCGTCGGTGACCGGCTCGACGACGGAACGCTTGTCGACTCCGGCCCCGATTACACGATCAAGCTCACTCCCGGCGACGGGCTCAAACTCCTCGTCCAGGACCGCCGCGGCAGGGTGCTGTTCCACGGTCCGATCGACACGCCGGCACAGCGGGCACGGATGCCGCTGCCCGTGAGACCGCGTGTCGAGGCCCTGGAGCGGGAAATCGCGGCGCGCGAATACCGTGCACAGCCCGGTGCCAGGGTCGCGACCCGTTCTCAGCCAGCGCGGGACGCGTCTCCTCGACCTTCCGAGCCTCAGGGCTCCCGGAGCAACCCGGGAGAGACGCCGACGCTTCCCGTCGCGCCGGTCGACATCCGCTGACCGTCACGGGGCGACGTGTGCCCGCGGCCCATCCACACCGGGCCCGGGACCGTCACCAGCGCCCCTCGACCGTGCCACTCGACCATCCGCCGGCGCCCGTCACGCTACCGCCACCGCCACGCCCTCCCGGCCCGAGCGTGCTCCACGGATCGGGCCCGGCGATCCGCCCGGTGGGGAGCTGGATGACCCACGGGCCTGATCCGCGCGACATCCTGACGAACGCCTCCTCCATCTGCCGCCGCTGCGCTTCCATCTCGCGCTGCTGACGACGGCGGCGGGCCTCGGCGGTGGCGGCCGCATGGGCCTCGCGGGCGAGCTGCGAGCCTTCGCCCGCCGCCGCGATCGAGTCTTCGTAGCGCTTTGCGTGGAGAGCCGTCCGGGCGGCATCGAGGGCCCTGACCGCTCCCGTCACGTCGGCCGACACCCCGTCGCCGTACCACGACGCGACGCGCCTGACGAGGCCGTCGGCTTCCTCGATGGCGCTGGCCGCCTGGTGGGCGAGCCGATCGTCGTCGTCGGCCAGTTCCACCGCGCGCGCCAGGGCGACGTCGGCCGCGTCGACGACCTGCGCCGTGCGCGGGAAGTCGGGCCGGTCGACGCGGACGGAGCGCTGTGCGACCTCGACGAGTCGCCCCGCCTCGCGGCACTGTTCGTTGGCCCGGGCCCGGTCGGTGCGCTGCCGATCGAGCCGCTCCGAGAGGCCCGCGAAGCGCTCGCCGGAGTCGGCGATCCGGCCGGGAAGCACCTCGGCGAGGGTCGCGATCTCGCGCTGCCGCTCGCCGATGGCCGAAAGGCAACCGAAGGCCCAGTCCACCTGCCGGGCGGCTTCCTCGAACAGCGCGACGGCGCGGAAGAAATGCTGCCGGCCGGGTTCGGCCGCCACGCGCGCCTCGCCGACGAGGGCCCGCGCCCGCGACAGCGCCTCGTCGGCCTTTGCGACATTGTCGGCGATGTCGTCCCACGAGTCATCGGCCGCCGCCGCCGCCAGCCAGCGCAACGCGTCGGTCGCCGTCTGTCGCGCCGTCGCGAAGCCGTCGAGCCGCGCGACCAGCGTCGGCAGCAGCTCCTCGCAGCGCTTCCGGGCCGCGGCGACGTTCTCCACCAGCGCCAGGGTCTCGCCAACCTCACGGTCGGCGGCGTCGAGATGGCCCGCGGCCGCCTCGACTTCGCCGGCGTCGAGCAGCCCGGCGGCGACCTGCTCGTGGTGCCGCGCTGCGGCGATGTGGGTCGCCGGATCGGCACCCGGTTCGGCGAGCAACCAGCCTTCGGCGCGCCGCGTGCGGACGAGGGCCTCGGCCCCGTCGATCGCACCGACCACGCCTTTGCGCCGGTCGTCGGCCGCCTCGAACGCGGCGAGGGCTTCGTCGCCACGGTCGAGCGCCGCCAGGGACCCCTCCAAGCGGCCGCGGGCCATGACGGGATCGCTCTCCACGTCGTGACGCGACAGATCGAGGGCCCGGCTCGCCTCGGCGAGGCCCGATTGGAACGACGCCCCCGAGCGTCCCCGCGCGGCCAGGGCCGCCACGCGCTTGCCGACCGCCCCGAGCCGTGTCTCGAGGCGGCCGACCAGGTCGCGGCCGGTCTCGTGGGCCGCTTCGAGCTGATCCAGCGGTGCGCGGCAGGCACCGGCGACATCGGCGAGCGGCGGCCGGGCGGCGGCGGATTCGAGCAGGGAGATGACGTCGCGCGAGGCCGCCGTTCCCAGCCACCACTCGTCCTTGATGCGGTTCTCGGCCTTCTCCCAGACCTCCATCAGCGACAGCCAGCGCTCACGGTAGCGGAGAATCGATTCCTGAACGCCTTCGTAGGTGGCCTGCGTCTGCCCCTGCATCGGCGTCCGGAAATCGGGATCGGCGTGGGGCAGCATGCGGTGGCGCTCCTGCTGCTCGTCGAGCAGGTCCGACAGCGCCACCACCTCCTCCTTGAACGCCGCCATCTTCCGCCGGGCCTCGCGCACGATCCGCCGGTGGCGCAGCCACTGCGCGGCGACGGCCGCCAGCCCGAGGGCGAGCGCCGAGCCGACGAGCAGTGCCGGGAGGGTCTGCGTGCGGAACATCCGCGCCGATTCCTCCCGCGCCTGCTCGGCGGCGACCCGCGCCTGCTCCCGCTTGGCGGCCTCGAGAATCCGGTTCTCCGTCGCGGCGATCAGTTTTTCCAACCCGTCGGCGACACCGGCATCGCCGGCCCGCGCCGCGAACACGCGCTCGATGAGGTCGGAGCGGATCGTCTTTTCGTCGAGCCCCGATTGGCGCCGGAGCTTCTCCGGCACGCGCATCGCGATCGCCCGGCCCTGCTGGTCGACGAGGATCGTCACGTCGCGGTCGGGTTCGAACCCGGCCCCGAGCCCCGAGAGGGAGTTGTCGTCGCGCTGCCGCTGCCAGCGCGTGAGGACGTCGTCGAGCAGTTCCGTCGCCGACCGCCCGTCGCCGTCGCCGAGGACGATCACCCGGTACTGTCGGCCGGATTCATTGCGGACCGCGGCGATCTTTTCCCGGAGCCGGTCGAAGGTGTCCGGAACCCCACCCACGGCGACGCCGCCTGTCGCGCTCTCCCCCTCCTGGGCCGACGCCACCGGCAGCACGGCGAACAGGGCCACGGTCACCACGACCGCCGCGAAGCCTCGGCGCACGACCAATCCGCTCTGGGAACGCATCACGATCCTCGCTCCACGCACCACGTCCACCCGGGCAGGCAACACCCTGCCATCCACCCGGCGGGGGATCGGACGGGAATTCTACGGGCCGGCGGACCCGTCGCCGCGGCTACGACCGACAGTCCGCGGAAAAACCGGCCCGCCGCGGCCGCGGTCATCGACCCCCGGAGCCATTCCCGGCGCGACCCCCGGCGCCACTCCCCGACGGGGCAGCCGACGAGCCGGATGTCTTGCCACCGCCGCGTGACGGCTGCGGCACGGTGGCGCGCGAGGAGGGAGGGGTCGTGTAGCGTGTGGAGCCGGTGCCCGATCCCGGGCGCGCTTGTGACGGAACGCCGCCACGCGGTGCCGCTCCCGGGCTGCCCGACAGGAGCGGCCCGGCACCGCCTCCACGCCGCGACGCCGAGGAGCGTGACCGATCGGGCAGTGGATAGCTTCCTCCCCGAAACACCGTGCCGTCGCCGCCGGGGATCCAGCCGAACGGCTGCGGCGTCGTGGGGGCAGGAGTCGTCGAGGCTCCCCGCTGAGCGGCCTCCGCGCCGGTCCCGCCGCGCGGGTCGGGATCGGTGGTCCGACCGCGCCGCGGATCGATCACCTCCATGATCCGCCGTTGCCGGTCTGCCGAGGCACTCGTCCCCGCCGGCTCCGACCGGGACGAGCCTGCCGAACCGGTCAGGGGAGCAGCGGGCGGGGAAGGGGTTTCCGCCGCGGTCGTGCCCCCCGGATGGAACCCGAGCGGGGCCGTGGGGTCCGACTGCGACCGCGGCCGCGACGTGACCGGATCGATGCTGCTTTCGGCGCGCTGCTGGGACCGGTGACGACGGATCTTCGCCTGGCCGATCGACGCTTCGATCTCGTCGACGTTGCCGTCGCCGTTGAGGTCGTAGCGCCTGAGGATCTGGTCGACCAGCAGCGGCCCTTGGGGAGCAGGGCCGGGGCTGGCCGGCGCCGCAGCGGCAGCGGACGATTGCGCTGCGGTGTCACCGACGGCGACCCCCGTGGGGCACGTGCCGAGGACGACGCTGGCGACGGCGAGGACATGTCGCCAGGAACGGTCCCCACCACGGGCCGGACTCCACCCGGGAAACGTCGCGAACTGCCGCATGCCAAGGCTCCCTGTCGGAGGGTTCCTGTAACGTGGCCCGGTGGCCTCGCGCCTCTCGAACGTGCAGTGTATCCGGCGGCTGGCCGCGCACTCCATGCCAGCGCCGGACCACGCGCGGCGCTCAGCCCGGGAAACGGTGGCCGAGCTTTTCCCGCTTCGTTTCCAGGTACCGCCGGTTGTACTCGTGCACCGGCGGCAGGATCGGCACCTGATCGACCACCTCGAGATCGAACCCGCCGTAGATGAAGGCGTCGGTCTTCTTGGGGTTGTTGGTCAGCAGCCTCACCCGGCGCAAGCCCAGGTCCTTGAGCAGTTGGATGCCGATGCAGTAGTCGCGCGCGTCGGCCTTGAAGCCGAGCGCGAGATTGGCCTCGACGGTATCGAGGCCGCGGTCCTGGAGCTGGTAGGCGCGGATCTTCTCGACCAGGCCGATCCCGCGCCCCTCCTGCGGCAGGTAGACCAGGACGCCGCTCCCCTCGCGCCCGATCAGCTCCAGCGCCATGTGGAGCTGGTCGCCGCAGTCGCAGCGCAGGCTGTCGAGCAGGTCGCCGGTGAAGCACGACGAGTGAATCCTGACCAATGCCGCCGGCGCGGCGGCGGGGTCGCCGGCCACGAGGACGATCGGCTGCTGGGCCTCGAAGCGGACGTCGTAGGCGATGATCCGGAACGGTCCCCAACGCGTCGGCAGGTCGGCCTCGGCGATCCGCTCGACGAGCTTCTCGCGCACGCGGCGGTGGCGGATCAGCTCCTCGATCGAGATGATCTCGAGCCGGTGTTCTGCCGCCAGGGCGAACAGCGTGGCCCGATCGGCCCGGTTGCCGGTGTCGTCGAGGATTTCGCAGAGCACCCCGGCGGGAGGGAGGTCGGCCAGCCGGGCAAGATCGACGGCCGCCTCGGTGTGGCCGGCCCGCCGCAGCACGCCTCCCTCCTTGGCGACGAGGGGAAACAGGTGACCCGGCCGCACCAGGTCGGCGGGGCGTGTCGCCGGATCGAGGATCGCGGCGATCGTCGTGGCCCGCTCCGCGGCCGTGATCCCCGTCCGCGCCGAGACGTGATCGACGGGAACCGTGAACGCCGTGCCCAACGGGGCCGAGTTGGTCTCGACCATCATCGGCAGGTCGAGGCGCCGGGCGAGGTCGGGCAGGATCGGCATGCATACCTGGCCACGGCCGTGACGGAGCATGAAATTGACCTGGGCCGCCCCGGCCAGGGAGGCGGCACAGACGAAATCTCCCTCGTTTTCCCGATCCTCGGCGTCGACGACGATCACGATCTCGCCGCGGCGGATGGCGGCGACGGCGGCCTCGACGGTGGAAAATTGCTGCGGCATCTCAAACCCTGCGGTCCCGCTGCCCGTCGCCGAAGCCCGCCTTGGCCTTCGTCCCTGCTCGCGCCGGGGGAAACCACGGCGGTTTCCCGGATCGCCGGCCTCCGGCGCCGGCCCACGTCGTCCACGGGCGGCTCGGACCTCTTCCGGCGCCGGTCCAGCGGCACCCCGATTATAGGATGCCGCTGGAGACTGACCGGCGGAGAGGGCCTCGGGAGCGGCGGAGAACGGCATGCTCGACCGTGAGGAATACATCGAACAGGCCTACCTGTTCCGGGTGCTGGCGGAGCGGATCGCCGGGGGCGTGGCCGCGCAGGAAGCGCTCCGCGCGATCGGCGAGGAAGTGCTGGCGACGTCGAAGCTGCCGATGGCGATCGACTACATGGTCGGCGAACTGAAGCTCGTCGGCACGTTGTCGACGGCGATGGCCCGCCTGCCCCACTACTTCAGCGCCTTCCAGACCTTCGTGATGCACGAGGCGGAGGAGGAGTCGGGGCGCTTCGACGTCCGCACCGCCCTGGCGGTGCTGGAACGCGAGGCAACCTACCGGGCCGAGGGGGCCACGCCCCAGGGGCTGTTCTTCTACCGGCTCGAGAGCCTGTCGCGCAACCGCCTCGACTACGCCCGGGGCCTGCTCGCGGTGGCCGACGATCCGCTGTTCGACGGCGATTGGAAGGAGTGGATCGGCACCGTGTCGCGCCAGGTCGGGCTCGTCGACCTCGCCGATCTGGTGAGCGTCCGCAGCCCCGAGTACTGGCGCCTGGAAAAACGCGACGCGCTGCTCGCCGGCCGCCCCGACACCGGCCCCGACCGGGTGATCCTGTTCGGCGAGCGCGAAGGACGGATCGCCCGGGCCAACCGCGGCAAGGATCCGATCTATTTCTTCGCCGCCCTCCAGCGCCAGCTCGGCTATCCGGCGGTGCCGCGCCCCGCGCCGGCCGGTGTCGCCGCCGAGTCGCCGGCGGCGCTGGCGCGCCGCCTCGAGCGGCTCGAGATGCGCGTCAAGCTGCTCGAGGAGGAGGCGCGCGGGGGCATCGACCTGTCGCGCTTCGACCCGAAGAACCTCTCCCCGGACTCCGCGCCGTGACCCCGGGCCCGCCGCGTGACGACGCCGCGCGGATCTGGCGCGCGGCCCTGGCCGCGGTCACTCCCGGGGCGCTGGTCGGGGCGCTGCCGGCGGACGCGATCCCCGTCGGCAACGTGGGCCGGATCGCCGTCGTCGGCGCCGGCAAGGCGGCGGCCGGGATGGCCGCGGTGGTCGCGGCCAGACTCGCCGGCGACGGCGTCGACCCGCAGCGCGTCACCGGCCTGGTGAGCGTGCCCGACGGCCTGGGGGCATGGTGCGGGGGGATCGAAATCCGAGCGACGCGTCCGCTGGGGTGCAACGAGCCGACCGCCGCGGTCGTCACGGCGACCGAGCAGATCCTCGACCTGGTCGGTGCGTTGGCTCCCGACGACCTGGCGATCGCGGTGATCACCGGCGGCGGCTCGGCCCTGCTCGAGGCACCGTCCGAAGGGATCGCGCTTGCCGAATCGGTCGGCGTGGCCAGGGAGCTGTCGCGCGCCGGGGCGGGAATCGGGCCTCTCAACACCGTCCGGCGGGCGCTGAGCCGGGTCAAGGCCGGTGGCCTGGCACGCTCCTGCCGCGCCGGGAGGATGGTCGTGCTCGTCCTCTCCGACGTGATCGGCGACCCGCTCGACCTGATCGCCTCCGGTCCCTGCATGCCCGCCCCGCCCGATCCGGCGGCGGCCCGGGCCGTGCTCGAGCAGTTCCGGATCGCCGCCGCGACGGCCCCTGCGATCCGCGCCCGGCTCGCCGGCGCAGTAGGTCCGGCGGCCGTGCCCCGGCCGACCGGCCCCGACTGGACCACACCGCTGGGGTGCCACGTCAGCCACCGTGTCGTCGGCAACAACGCCACCGCCGTCGCGGCGGCGCGGGCGGCCGCCCAGGACCTCGGCTACCGGATCGCCGTCGACGCGCCGCGACCACCGGCGGCCGACGAACCGGCCGAGGAGGCGGGGCACCGACTCCTCGGGATCGGCCACGCCCTGCTGACGGCGTCGCGCCGGGAGGGAGCGGCGCTGGCGTGGATCGAGGGGGGTGAGGCGACTGTCCGTGTCCCCGACCACCATGGGGAAGGAGGACGCAACCAGCAGACGGTGCTGGCGGCACTCGAGCGCGCGCTCGCCCCGGAACCGGACGGCTCCGGCGGCCAGTGGCCCGAAGGGCTGGTGATCGCGAGCCTCGGCACCGACGGCGAGGATGGCCCGACCGCCGCCGCCGGTGGCGTCGTCGACGCCGCGGTGGCGCGCCGGCTGGCAGGGGCGCATGGAGCGGTCGCCGCGGCGCTATCGCGCTGCGACGCCGGCCCGCTCCTGTCGCGCGGCGGCGGCCTGATCGTCACCGGTCCCACCGGCACCAACGTCGCCGACCTGCGCGTCGTGCTCGCGCGCCTGTGACCGCGGGCCCGACCCGCGCCTGCTCCCGTCAGACGTCGCAGCGGCTCACCGCCTGTTCGAGGCCGGCCAAGGCGTCGCGGGTCGGGATGAACTCGTGGCCGACGTAGCCCCGGTAGCCGATGTCGACGAGCTTCCGCATGATCGGCGGGAAGTTGATCTCCTGGTCGTCGTCGAGCTCGCCGCGGCCCGGGCAGCCGGCGGTGTGGACGTGGCCGATGACGTCACGGCACTGCTCGAGGCGGCGGATGACGTCGCCGTGCATGACCTGCACGTGGTAGATGTCGAACAGCAGCTTGACGCGCGGCGAGCCGACGCGACGGACGATGTCGGCGACCTCGTCGAGATCGTCTCCCTGGTAGCCCGGGTGGCCCTTCATCGGGTGCGTGTCGTCGCGCGTGTTGAGGTGCTCGAGGCAGATCGTCACCCCTTTCCGCTCGGCGTGGGTGGCGATCCGCTTCAGCCCCGCCACGCAGGCCGCCGCTCCCTCCTCGCGGCTGATCTCGCCGCTGGCAGGATCGTCGGCGTCGCGCCACTTGTATCCCGTGAAGGCGATCACCGCGGGCATCCCGTGGGCGGCACAGGCGTCGATCGTGCGGCTGGTGCGCTCGATGACCTCGTCGTGGTAGCGCGGGTTGTTGAAGCCGCGCATGAACGGCGCGCCGGGCATGCCGTTGGCGGCCAGGGCGCAGGACAGCCCGTGGCGGACGAGTGTCGGAAAATGCTCGGCCTCGAGGATCTCGATCGACGTGCAGCCGAGCTTCTTGGCGATCCCGCACATCGTCTCGAGATCCCAATGGTCGCCGGCGATGTTGTAGCACCAGTAGACGAGCGAGTGGTTGATGCGGCCCTTCATGAGCGCCCTCCGGGAGGCCTGGCAGAACGGTAAGCCTGAAAAAACGGTGATCCGGTGACACCCGGTCCAGCGGATGGTACACCGTTCGGGACACTGGAACCATGTCGGAGCCCCTCATGGCATCGCTGAAGCGGATTCTCGTCACCGGCGGCGCCGGGTTCCTCGGCAGCTACCTCTGCGAGCGGCTGGTCGAGGCAGGCCACGACGTGATCTGCATCGACAACTTCTTCACCAGCCAGAAGACCAACGTCGCCCACCTGCTGGAACGTGGCAACTTCGAACTGATCCGTCACGACATCGTCCACCCGATCTGGTTGGAGGTCGACGAGATCTACAACCTCGCCTGTCCGGCCGCGCCAGGCCACTACCAGTACAACCCGATCAAGACGATGAAGACCAGCGTGCTGGGCATGATCAACATGCTCGGCATGGCGCGGCGCTGCGGCGCGAAGATCCTCCAGGCCTCGACCAGCGAGATCTACGGCGACCCCGAGATCCACCCGCAGTCGGAGAGCTACCGCGGCGCCGTCAATCCGATCGGCCCGCGGGCCTGCTACGACGAGGGCAAGCGGGCCACCGAGACGCTCTGTTTCGACTACCAGCGCGTCCACAAGACACGGATCCGTGTCGTCCGGATCTTCAACACCTACGGCCCGCGGATGCACCCCTACGACGGCCGCGTGGTCAGCAACTTCATCCGCCAAGCGCTCGCCGACGAGCCGATCACGATCTTCGGGTCGGGTAACCAGACGCGCAGCTTCTGCTACCGCGACGACCTCGTCGAGGGCATCATCCGGATGATGAACGGACCCGACGACTTCCACGGGCCGGTCAACATCGGCAACCCGGGCGAGTTCACGATCCGGCAACTCGCCGAACTGACGATCCGGCTCACCGGTTCGAAGTCGCCGCTCGTCGAGCGGCCGCTTCCCCAGGACGATCCCGAGCGCCGCCGTCCCGACATCACGCTGGCGGAATCGCGGCTCGGGTGGCGCCCGACGATCGCCCTCGAGGACGGGCTGACCCGGACGATCGACTGGTTCCGCTCGGTCAACCTCTCCGAATACCGGGCTCCGACACCGAACTATTAGATGGTCTTTCCGCCATCACAGGGGCCCGCGTAGCCCCTCTGCAGAGCCCGAGCGGAGGCTTCCTCCGATCACGTCCCGGCTCCCGCGTCGCAGGCTCCGGATCCGGGCCTTGGGCAACCTGGGAAAACCCTGCCGGAACGTCTTGAGTCCTCCGGTCGGGGAAGACGATTCCAGACTCCCGAAGGGTGTGCCTGGAATTCGACCGCGATGCATCACCGAGTGTCCACGTTCGGATTCCGAGGCCCCCTGCTGCCGCTGGGCCTGGCGAAAGAGTGCCTCTCGTTACGCGACGATCGACACGATCTGTTCATGGCGGACACCCCCTTCCAATCCGTCGTCCCTGGCCATCGCCAGCCGCCATCCGGCGGACACCCGCCGCCGATCGCGCCGCTCGAGGGCGGTTTTCCGCGGCCGCGGATCTCGGTGATGCTGCCGACGTTCGAGCCGGATATTTCGCTCGAGCGAGCGCTGTCGAGCGTGCTGTCGCAGGCGCCGACGACGACGGCCATGCAGATCGCGGTGGTCGACGACGGCTCGCGGTCCTCCGACGTGCGTCGGCTGGTCAGGAGCGTCGATCGTGACGGCCGGGTCGAGATCCACCTCCACCGGCAGCGGCTCGGTCTGGGACCGAATTGGAATCGCGCGATCGCCCTGGCCCGTGGCGAACTGGTCCACCTGCTCCACCAAGACGACTACGTCCTGCCGGGGTTTTACGAGCGCGTCGACCAGGGGTTCCGCCGGGTTCCCGCGCTGGGCATGGCCTTCTGCCGGACGCGGATCGTCGACGGCGGCGACCGCCTCATCAAGACGACGTCCCGCCAGCAGTGGACCGCCGGAGTGCTCGGTGGATGGTTGCCACGGATCGCCGAACGCCAGCGCGTGCAGACACCGTCGGCGGTCGTGCCGCGGGCGACGTACGAGCGGCTCGGCGGCTTCCGCACCGACCTCCGGCAGGCGGTCGACTGGGAGATGTGGGTCCGGATCGCCGCGGACGCACCGGTCTGGTACGACCCCTGCGTCCTCTCCGTCTACCGTCGCCATCGCCACAGTGAATCGACCCGCCTCCTTTCCAGCGGCGCCATCTGGCCCGATCTGATCCGCGCGATCGCCATCAACGCGGCGCGGTTGCCGGAGGAGCAGCGCGGGAAAGTCCGCCAGGCCAGTGCCCGCTGGTACGCCGGCTCGGCGATCCGCACCGTCGAGAAGCAGCTCGCCGGAGGCGAGTACCACGCCGCGGCCCTGACGCTCGAACACCTCCCGCGGCTGCTCGAGTTCCTGCCCGATTCCGGCAACCACAGCCTGCCGCTGCGCCGGGCGGGCCTGCTCCAGGAACGCCTCCGGTCGATTCACCGCCGGGCGGCCTGACCGCGGGCCGGGGCGGGATTGCGGGGTGTCGGATGCGCCGGGCCATCATCCTCGCCCACTTCGACCGCCACGGCGTCGTCGACCCGTACGTCGGTGCCGCCCTGGCCGCCTACCGTTCGGTCGCCGACCGGATCGTCCTCGTGTCTGCCACGGTCGGGCGGCTACCCGGCGAGCTCGCGGGGGTCGTCGACCTGTTCGTCCCCCGAGTCAACGAAGGCTACGACTTCGGAAGCTGGCGCGCGGGCCTCGAAGCGCTCGGCGACACGACCGCCTTCGACGAGGTGGTGTGCGTCAACGACAGCGTCTACGGTCCGTTGTGGGATCCCGCCGCGGCGTTCACCCACCCGCGCGTCGCCGGAGCCGACTTCTGGGGGATGGTGCGGTCGGACCAGTCGCCGGCCAGCCGCGCGGGCCGATGCTGCGCCCACCTGCAGAGCTGGTTCTTCGCCGCCCGGCGCCGGCTCCTCGACCATCCGGCATGGCGGCGTTTCTGGGAGGACGTCGTCCCCCAGCCGTCGAAGGAACGGGTGATCGACCGCTACGAACTGGGCCTGTCGGAGATGGTCGCGGCAGCGGGGCTGTCGACCGCGGCGGTGTTCGACGGCACCCACGCCGGTCGGCTCTCGGCCGGCGAGATCCTGCCGCATCTGTCGCTCGGCGATCCGCTGCGGAGCTGGAAACATCTGCGGAAGGCCCGGCGGCTCCCCCACAACCCGTCGGAACTGGCCTACCGCCGCCTCCTCGCCGCGGGCGTGCCGTACGTCAAGGTCGGACTGTTCCGCACCAACCACTACCGTCTCGACCTCGGGCGGGTGCGGCGCGACCTGCGCGAAATCGGCTGCGACCTGAGGCTGGTCGATCGGCACATCAAACGGGTCGCGGCCTGACGCGGCCGCGCCATGGGAAATGCCTTGCGTTTCCCGGGCCGCCATCGGCCTCGTCCCGGGCCGATCACTTTCGCCCCTGTCTGCGGTGCGGCGCCGTTTGGAAACGGCCCGGGTTCCTGCCATATTTGGGGCCCCCGTCTCCACCCCCATCCGGGCCGGTCATGAAGATCCACGAATACCAAGCCAAGGATCTGCTCCGTGCCGCCGGCGTGCCGGTCCTTGCCGGCCGTGTCGCCCGCACGGCCGACGAAGCCGCCGCCGCCTTCGCCGCCCTCGGCACGCCGGTCTGCGCCGTCAAGGCGCAGATCCATGCCGGCGGACGGGGCAAGGGCCAGGTCACCGGCTCCACCCAGCGCGGCGTGGAACTGGCCCGGAGCGCCGACGACGCGGCCCGGATCGCCCGGGGCCTGCTCGGCAAGTCGCTGGTCACCGTCCAGACCGGGCCGGCAGGGCAGACCGTCCGCCAGGTGTTCGTCGAGAGCGGCTGCCGGATTGCCCGGGAGCTGTACTGCGCCGTCCTCGTCGACCGGCGCGTCGGGTCGCCGGTGCTGATCGCCAGTACCGCCGGTGGCGTCGACATCGAGGAGGTGGCGGCGAAAACCCCCGAGGCGATCCTCTCCGAACCGTTCGACGCCGATCGCGGGCTGGCGGGGTACCAGGCCCGGCTCCTGGCGGCGAAACTCGGCCTGCCGACGGCATCGTGGCGGGCCGCGGAGCAGTTTTTCGGGAGCCTGACGCGGGCCTTCGTCCGGCTCGACGCGTCGCTGCTCGAGATCAATCCGCTCGTGCTCACCGAGGACGGGGCCCTGGTGGCGCTCGACGCCAAGATGACATTCGACGACAACGCCCTGTTCCGCCACAAGGACGTCGTCGCCCTGCGCGACGAGGCCGAAGAGGAGCCGGCCGAGATCCGCGCCGCCGCCGCCGGCCTGTCCTACGTCAAGCTCGACGGCACGATCGGCTGCCTGGTCAACGGCGCCGGACTGGCGATGAGCACGATGGACCTGGTGAAGCTCCACGGCGGCGCCCCGGCCAACTTCCTCGACGTCGGCGGCGGCGCCGACGTCAAGGCGGTCACCGAGGCGTTCCGGATCATCCTCTCCGATCCCGCGGTGAAGGCGGTCCTGGTCAACATCTTCGGCGGGATCATGCGCTGCACGACGATCGCGACGGCGCTGGTCGAGGCCTCGAAGACGGTCGGTTTCACCGTCCCGCTGGTCGTCCGCCTCGAGGGCACCGAGGTCGAGGAGGGAAGGCGGATCCTCGCCGAAAGCGGGACGACGATCATCTCCGCGACCGGGCTCACCGACGCCGCCAAGAAGGTCGTCGCCGCCGCCAGCCGCGCCTGAAGCCATCCGCCGTCCGCTCCCGGATACCGACCGATCATGAGCATCCTCGTCAACCGCGACACCCGCGTCATCTGCCAGGGCATCACCGGGCGGGTCGGTGAGTTCCACACCCGCGGCTGCCTGGAGTACGGCACACGGATGGTCGGCGGCGTGACGCCGGGCAAGGGGGGCGAGGAGGTCGCCGGTCTGCCGGTGTTCGACACAGTCGCCGAGGCGGTCGACTCGACCGGCGCCAATGCGACGATGATCTTCGTGCCCCCGCCGTTCGCGGCCGATGCGATCCTCGAAGCGGTGGGCGCGGGAATCGAGCTGGTGATCGCGATCACCGAGGGGATCCCCGTGCTCGACATGGCGCGGGTCCTGCCGGTGGTGAAGGCCTCGCAGAGCCGGCTCGTCGGCCCCAATTGCCCCGGTGTGATCACGCCGGGGCAGTGCAAGATCGGGATCATGCCCGGCTACATCCACACCCCCGGCCACGTCGGCGTGATGAGCCGCTCCGGTACCCTCACCTACGAGGCGGTGTGGCAGCTCACGAGCCTCGGCCACGGCCAGAGCTCGTGCGTCGGCCTCGGCGGTGATCCGCTCGTCGGGTCGAGTTTCATCGACATCCTCGCGCTGTTCGAAGCCGACCCCGACACCCATGCGATCCTCATGATCGGCGAGATCGGCGGCAGTGCCGAGGAGGAAGCGGCCGAGTTCGTGCGCCACCACGTCACCAAGCCGGTGGCGGCGTTCATCGCCGGCCGCACCGCGCCGCCGGGCAAGCGGATGGGCCACGCCGGCGCGATCATCTCCGGCGGCAAGGGGACCGCGACGGCGAAACTCGAGGCGCTTCGCGCCGCCGGGATCGAGGTCGCCGACAGCCCGGCCGACATGGGGGAGGCGGTGGTGCGGGCGATGGCCCGGGGCGGACGGCGGTAGCGAGCCGCGGTCCTCGCCGTGCTGGAGCGCCGATGAAGGTCGACCTGTTCATCCCCTGCTTCGTCGACCAGATGAGCCCCCAGGTCGGGATGGCGGTCGCCGCCGTCCTCGAACGGCTCGGTCACCATCCCGTGTTCCGCCCCGCCCAGACCTGCTGCGGCCAGCCCTCGTTCAACGCCGGATACCTCGACGAGGCCCGCACGGTCGCGTCGCGGGCAGTGGCGCTGTTCGCCGACGCCGAGGCGGTCGTCGGCCCGAGCGGCTCGTGCGTGGCGATGATGCGCGTCTTCTACCCGCAGTTGCTCGCCGGCACGCCCCACGAGGCGGCGGCGCTCGATCTGGCGGCGCGGACCTTCGAGCTCGGCGAGTTTCTCGTCGACCGGCTCGGCGTCGACGACGTCGGCGCCGTGTTCCCCCACCGCGTCACGTACCACGACGGCTGCCACGGCCTCCGCGAACTTCACATCCGCGAGGCCCCGCGCCGGCTCCTGGCGGCGGTCCGCGGCCTGGAACTGGTCGAATGCGACGAGCGCGAAAGCTGCTGCGGATTCGGCGGACTGTTCAGCGTCAAGTACCCGATGATCTCGACGGCGATGGCCGAGGTGAAGGCGGGATCGCTGTCGCGCACCGAATGCGATTACATCGTCTCGTCCGACCCGAGCTGCCAGCTCCAGCTCGACGGCTGGCTGTCGCGGCACGGCAAGGCGATCCGCACGATCCACCTCGCCGAGGTGCTGGCGCGGACGGCGTGAAGGCGCCTCACTCGACGACGACGGCGATCGTGCGGGTCGCGGGGTCGGTCTGCGACACCAGGCCGACATCGGCGGCGGTGATCGCCGCGACCACGTCCTTGAGTTTGCCGGCGAACGGCAGCGTGATCACGGTCACGTCACTCGACCGCGTCCAGGTGCTTCCCACCACTCCCAACGCCTTCGACAGCCGCTCGGTCAGCCCCTCGGCATCGAAAGCCGACGCCGCGGTCACACGGATCACGACCTTGTCGGCGGTCTGTTTGTCCACCGGTGTCGGCGGCACCGGCGTCACGGGAGGCGGCGGCGCCGGAGTCGGGGCCGGGGCGACGGGAGTTGCCGCCGGCGGAGTCGGCGGCGCGACGGGCTGCCCCTGGGCGAGCGTCGCCTCGGGCCGTGCCTGGGCGTCCCCGTCGCGTTTCGGCGGCACTTCGCGCCCTACGGAGACGGTCAGCCACGGCCCGAGCCGGTAGCGCTCGAGCAGGCCGACGTCGCGCAAGCGGTTGCCGTTGGCGTCGTTGTTGCTCGTCAGCGGCGAGAACTTGCCGTCGCCGTCGGCGTCCTCGAAAGGCTCGTCTTCTTCGCGGGTGCCGTTGAGATTCAGGTCGGCGAACACCTCGCTGTTTTTCCAAGGGTTGAGCTTCCGCTCGAGGTCCTCCAGGGGTGTCGCCGCCGGTTTTGCGTCTTCGGCAGGGTCGTACTTGCGTCCCGGCTCGCCGTCGAGGAGCACGGCGCGGAGCTTCCCGTCGGGCTCGGCCCAGCGGGCGAACGCCTGGAGGAGCGGCGTCCCGAAATCGATCTGGCGCCGTGGGTCGAGGCGCCCCGCCCACGCCGGCAGCGGCGCCATCGACAGCGCGATCTGCAGCCCGCCGGCGACGATCATCCCCGCCAGCCCGCCGACGGCGACGCCGCCGATGGCGTCGATGAGCGGCGGGAAGCGGACCTCGTCCTCCTGCACGAACCCGCCGACCGCGACGCGCAGACCGAGGCCGATCGCCACGGCGACGACGACGAACGACATCACCGCCAGGTACACGGGGGGAGCGTCCGCCACCCGCAACCACTCGGAGACGCGGTCGAGGCCGGCCAACCCCGCCATCACCGCCACCAGGGCGCTGAGGCCCCACAGCGTGGCCACGAACAGCCCGCTGCGCAGGCCGACCAGCGCCATCGCGATCACCACCGCGATGGCGACGAGGTCGCCCCACTGCTGCAGCACGCCGTCGGCCAGAAGCATCGTCACCCCCCGTGTCGCCCCGAGCCGCGGCGCGTCACTTGAGCACCCGCACCACCTCGTCGACGCTCGTCTGTCCGGCCAGCACCTTGCCGACACCCGAGTCGAGCAGCGTCCGCATCCCCCCCTTCCGCGCCGTCGCCCGGATCACCTGCACGCTCGGGCGGCCGACGAGCAGGTCGCGGATCGCGTTGTCGAACACGAGCAGTTCGTGGACACCGGTCCGCCCCTTGTAGCCGGTGCCGAGGCACTGCGGGCACCCCTGCTCACGGGCGCGGTAGAGCGTGACTTTGCGATCGAGCGGGATCCCGAGCCGCTGCCGCTCCTCGGCCGGGGGATCGTAGGGCTCCTTGCACTTCTCGCACAGCAGCCGCACGAGGCGCTGCGCGAGGACGGCGGTGACGGCCGACTGCACGAGGCTGATATCGACGCCGAGGTCGAGCAGCCGCGTGATCGTCGTCGGGGCGTCGTTGGCGTGGAGGGTGGTGAACACGAAGTGGCCGGTCATCGCCGCCTGCATGGCGATCTCGGCCGTCTCCTTGTCGCGGATCTCGCCGACGAGGATCACGTCGGGGTCCTGGCGCAACACCGAGCGGAGGATCTTCGCGAACGTCAGGTCGGCGGCGTTGTTGACGGCGGTCTGGGAGATCCCCTCGAGCCGGTACTCGATCGGATCCTCGATGGTGATGATGTTCCGCGAATAGACGTCGATCTCGCCGAGAGCCGAGTAGAGCGTCGTCGTCTTGCCCGAGCCGGTCGGGCCGCAGACGATCAGCATCCCGTGCGGCTGCTGGCAGATCTCGCGGAGTGGCTTGAGGATCGAGTCCTTGAGCCCGATCTTCGCCAGCCCCCCCTTCACCATCCCACCGTCGGCGTCGAGGAGCCGCAGCGACATCTTCTCGCCGTAATTGGTCGGCGCACTGGCGGCACGGACGTCGAACCGGCGTTCTCCCATGATCACCGCGAACGTGCCGTCCTGCGGGCGGCGGCGCTCGGCGATGTCCATGTCGGCGAGGACCTTCATCGCCGAGAGGACCGCGCGACCCTCCTCGGAGGGAAGTTCCGACACCTTCTGGAGCATCCCGTCGATCCGGCAGCGGACGACCATCTCGTCGCTGCTCTTGGGTTCCATGTGGATGTCGGTGGCGCGCATCGGCACCACCTTGAGGAACATGTCTTGGAGCGATTTGACCGCCCGCGAGGTCTCGTCCCGCCCCCGGCTGTCGACGACCGTGCCGTCCTTCTTCACCAGTTGGATCTGTGCCGGGCCACGCGCCACGGCGCGGATCGGCTGGGAGAAGATCTTGTCGACCGTCGGGCCGAGCCCGATCGGCTCGGCGACGGCGCGGATCATCCTCACCGCCGTCCGCGGATGGAGGATCTTGTCGAACGGCGGGGCCTTGGTGTCGCGGTACGCGCAGTAGCCGACGAGGGCCGCGGGCACGACGAGGATGAACAGCGGCAGGCTCGCCAGCCCCTGGTAATAGCCGGCGAGGAGGAAGAGCACGCCGACGAGGCAGTAGAGCAACGACCAGGGCATCGAGCGCCCGAGGGTCACGCGCGCGTCGCGGTCGACCCACATGCACGACGCCGCCCATGCCACCGCCAGGGCGATCCACACGCCGCCGGGGTAGAAAAACCGCTCGAAGGCTGCGTATGGAACCATGCCGACGGCGCGGGAGCGCCACTGCTGGAAGCGGGGCGGAGGCGGGATCGGAACCGGCGGGGGTCGATCGTGAAGAGCCCCGATCGACCCCCGTGTTCTACCCTGTCGGGGGGCTGAAATCCACGGCACGACCCCGTTGGCGCGGCCGCCACGGCTATCATCGGGTCGTCCGGATTCCGGCCCCTTCGGTGACACGCTCATGATCGCTCCCCAGTCGTCGCCGGGCAGCCATCCCGCTCCGGCGGACGACGATGGCGGGCACGGCGTCGCCAAGCGCCGCTTCCTCCACGACGCCGCCGTCAGCGCCGGCGACGAGCCGCGCCGTGGATTCATCCGCCGCGCCCTGGCCGGCTACGAGCGGACGCGCGATGCCCAGCAGGCCCGGTACCGCGACTACGAGCAGGCGCGCGATGCCGCCAGCCTCGCCAAGTGGGCGGCGGTCAATCACCTCGACGAGCTCCTGCCGCGGTTCGAAGCCGCGTTCACCGCCAACGGTGGCGTCGTCCACTGGGCGCGCGATGCCGCGGAGGCGCGGCGGATCGTCCTCGATCTCGTCCACGCCGCCGGCGCGAAGGCCGTGATCAAGAGCAAGTGCATGACCAGCGAGGAGATCCACCTCAACGCCGCCCTCGAGGCCGAGGGGTACGCCGTGGTGGAGAGCGACCTCGGCGAGTTCATCCAGCAGCTCCGCGGCGAGCCCCCCTACCACTTCGTCTTCCCCTGCATGCACGTCCGCCGCGACGAGATCAGCGCGCTGTTCTCCGAGCACCTCGGCAGCCAGCCGACATCCGATCCCGAACAGCTGACGATGATCGCCCGCCGCCACATGCGGCGGCTGTACGTCGAGGCCGACGTCGGCATCACCGGTGCCAATTTCCTCGTCGCCGAGACGGGCCAGATCTCGATCACGGAGAACGAGGGCAACGCCCGGCTCACGGCCGGCCTGCCGCGCGTGCACATCGCGATCGCCGGCATCGAGAAGGTGATCGAGCGGGTCGACGACCTCGCCGTGCTCCTGCCGATGCTCGCCACCGCCGGCACCGGCCAGCCCCTCACCTGCTACAACACGCTGTACGCCGGTCCGCGGCGCGCGGGGGAGTGCGACGGCCCCGAGGAGATGCACCTCGTGCTCCTCGACAACCGTCGCACCATGCTGTTGGCCGATGCCGAGCAGCGCGACGCCCTTCACTGCATCCGCTGCGGCGCCTGCCTGAACGTCTGCCCGATCTTCAAGAACGTCGGCGGCTTTACCTACGGCACGACGTACCAGGGGCCGATCGGCTCGGTGATCACGCCCCACCTCCGCGGCCTCGCCGAGTGGAACCACCTCTCCGGGGCCAGTTCGCTGTGCGGCGCCTGCTCCGCCGCCTGCCCGGTGCGGATCGACATCCACCATCACCTCCTCCACAACCGGCGCAACGCCGCGCGGACCGCCCCCGACCGGCGCGAGCGGTTCGGGCACCGCGTGTTCGCCTTCGTGGCGGCCCGGCCGTGGCTGTTCGCGCTGGCCGGTCGGCTCGGCCGGCTGACGCTGCCGCTGGCGAAGCGCCTCCGCCCGCCGCTGCTGCGCGAGTGGCTCTCCTCGCGCGACCTGCCGCCGGCGCCGCGCCGGTCGTTCCGCAGCCAGTGGCGCGCCCGGAGGGGGGCATGAGCGATTCGGAGCCGCAGCGCTCGGCGCGCGACACGATCCTCGCCCGGGTCCGCGAGGCGCTGGCCGAGCCGGCGCCGCTTCCCCACCTCGCCCACGCGCCGGCCCCTCCGGCCGGCGGGCTGGCGATCCTCCCCGCCGAGGCGGCACGCCCCTGGCTCCCCGACGGTGGCGACACACCCGACGAGCGGATGCGGATCCTCGTCGACAACCTCGGCAGGCTCCGCGCTGCCGTCCACCGCGTCCCCGACCTCACCGCCGCCACCGAGCTGGTGTTCGCCGTGGCACGCGAGCGCGACTGGAAGCGCGTCGCCTACCACGACCACCCCCTGGTCGTGCCGCTCCTCGCCGGCGTGCCCTGTGCGACGCACGGCGTCGACGGTGCCGCCGCCCACGGGACCGCGGCGGCGAAGGATGCCCTCGAGGCCTGCGACGCCGGCATCAGCGCCTGCGAGGCACTCGTCAGCCAGACCGGTTCGATCCTCGTCTCGAGCGCCACCTGCGGCGGCCGCGGTCTGTCGGTCGTGCCCCACGTGCACCTGGTGATCGCCACCGCCGACCAGATCGTGGCGACGCTCGCCGATGCGCTGGCGCTCGTCCGGCGGCGGCATTCCGGGGCGCTGCCGAGCATGCTCTCGTTCGTCACCGGGCCGAGCCGCACCGGTGACATCGAACGGATCCTCGTGCTCGGCGCCCATGGCCCGCGCGAGCTGCTGGTCGTGATCGTCGGCTGACACGCCGCGCCGTCACGATCCTCGTTTTCGGCACCACCGGTCATTTTTCGACCGCGGTGAGTTTTCCGGTCGCGGTGACCCGATCACCTCCTGTGAGTTTGCCGCCCGCGCAAACCCTGGCGGTCGCGGAACAGCGCCTGGTATCCGCTGCCCGACCGCCGCCAGGGGAGGCCACCGACAGGCTCGACCCGGGCTCCGCGCCACCTGCTGCCGTCGACTGGGGACGACAGCCGCGGCCGGAACCGGTTTCGGTGTTCGCGAACCGTCAACCGCGTCTGTTTTTTCATCCAATTGGAGGATTCCGTGAAGAAGAGTCTGTCGTTCGGCTTCCTGCCCTGGGTGGCCGCCGCCGCGATCTGCGGCAACGGGCTGGCCCGTGGCCAGGACGCCGTGATCGAGGGGGTCAAGGACAACTCGGTGCTCGTCGGCGGTGCCGCCAAGCCGGCCGCCCCGGCCGCCGAGGGTGCGATCATCTCGGAGTCGGCCCCGGTCGCCGAGTCGGCGGGGATCGCCGACGGTGCCGCTGCCGCTCCCGCGACGCGCACCGTCCAGCGCCGTGAGTGGGTCACCGAGATGCGTGACGTCCAGGTTCGGGAATGGTCAAAGGAGCAGCGGGAGCGGTCCTACACCGTTTCCAAGCGGGTGCCGCGGACCGAGGAACGGACGCGGAACTACACCGTGATGGTGCCGGAGACCCGGACGAAGACGGTGAACTACACCGTCAACACGATCGTCCCCGAGACGCGGACCCGTGAGTACACGGTGCGCGTCCCCTACACGGAGACGATCGAGAAGTCCTACACGGTCTGCGTCCCCGTCAAGGAACAGCGGACGCGGAGCTGGACGGTGAAGGTTCCCTACACCGAGTGCGTCGAGCAGGCGTACACGGTGATGGTGCCGGTCAAGGAGGAGCGGACCGCGACCTACACGGTGCGCGTGCCGTACACCGAGCAGGTCGAGGAGACCTACACGGTGCGCGTCCCCTACACCGAGCAGATGACCGGGTTCCGTTCGGTCACCAAGCGGGTGCCGAGCAAGTTCACCAAGACCGTCACGGTCCGCGGTGGCAGCTGGCAGACCGAGGTCAAGGAAATCTCGGCCAACGGCAAGTACGACGCCGACGGCAACCCCTGTTGCCCGAAGACGGTCTGCTGCCGCAAGTGGGTGCCGACCTGCGAGACCCGGGAGATCGAAGCCACGAAGTGGGAGTGTGTGACGGAGCAGGTCCCCTACACCTACTGCGTCACCAAGTTCCGCTGCGAGACGCGGAGCCGCACCAAGTGCCTGCACAAGAGCCGTTGCGAGGAGCGGACCCGCAGCTACTGCGTGACGAAGTTCGTCCCCGAGCAGCGGACGCGGATGGTGAAGGTCAACAAGAGCCGCGCGGAGGTCCGCACCGGGACCTACTGCGTCACGAAGATGGTCCCCGAGACCCGCACCAAGACCCACTGCGTCACGAAGTTCCGCTGCGAGACGCGGACCGCGACCTACACGGTCAACAAGTGCGTCCCGGAGTGCCGCTCGAAGGAGGTCTGCTACACGGTGATGGTCCCGCAGCAGAAGAGCTGCACCTACACCGTCACGCTGTTCGACACGGTGTGCGAGACGAAGACCGAGAGCTACACGGTCTGCGTCCCCCACTGCGTCACCAAGCAGGTCCCGGTCAAGGTCTGCCGGACGATCTGCGAGGAAGTGCCGGTCGACCCGTGTGGCGGCAACGGCTCGGGCAACGGCTGCGGCGACGGCGGCGCCAACGGCGGTGACTGTGGCTGTGGCAATGCCTCCGGCAACGGCAACGCCGGCTGCGGCAAGGCCCGCAAGGGTTGCGGCCTCTTCAAGAAGGGCTGCTGATCACCAGCGTCCCAGCGAGGGTTTTCCCGGGGGGTCGGGCGCCTGACGCCCGACCCCCCGCCTTTTTTCATCAATCACCGGCGTTTTCCCTGCTGCCCCGCCCGCGTCCCGGCGCTACAATCGAGGCTCACGGTTTCGCCGACTTCCGGAGCCCGACCCATGCCGAGTGTTCATGCCGCCGCGGCGCGGCAGTCCCTCTCCGAGAAGACCGACTCGCGGACGTGGGCGTGGATCGCCCTGGCGGTGCTGGCGCTGGCCGCCATCGCCGGCCTGGTGTGGTGGTGGTGGTCGTCGCGCGAGGATCCGCGGATCATCGAGTTCCGGCAATTCACCCAGGACCTGGCGAAGCAGTACCCGCCGACCGATCCCCCCAAGGGGATGCTCGACATGGCCGCCCGAGTGACCGCGGCGGTGGGGTGGTTCGGCAAACTGCAAGCCCTGCCCGAACATCTCCGCAAGGCGGCGTTCAAGGAGGGGGAAAAGGTGATGATGGCCTCGATGAAGGCCAAGATCGACGGCTACTTCACCACCCCACCCGACAAGCGGCAGGACTACCTCGACCAGCAGATCAACGGCTTTGACTCGATGCGGAAATTGTTCGAGGGAAACCGGTCGCAGTTCGCCTCGATGCTTCCCAAGGGACAGGGCGGGCAGGGGGGCCAAGGGAGCGGTGGAGCGCCGCAGGGGCCCCCCCGGAGCCGTTCCGAGGAGGATCGCAACGCCTGGCGGAAGAACATGCTCGACCGCTCGACGCCGCAGGATCGCGCGCGGTTCAACGAATTCTTCGGGGCCGTCGAGCGGCGGATGCGCGAGCGCGGCATGACCCCGGGCGGCGGCCCGCGTCGCTGACAGGCGCATGAACCACTGGCTGGTCAAGAGCGAGCCGGAAACGTTCTCGATCGATGATCTCGCCCGGGCACCGCGCCGGACCACGTCGTGGGACGGGGTGCGGAATTACCAGGCACGCAACTACCTCCGCGCGATGGCCGCCGGGGACCGCTGCCTGTTCTACCACTCCAATGCCGCGCCGTCGGCCGTCGTCGGCATCGTCGAGGTGGTCGGCACGGCCCGCCCCGACACGACCGCGCTCGATCCGCGGAGCCCCGGTCACGATCCCCGCGCGACCGCCGCCGAACCAGTCTGGTCGACGGTCGACGTCCGCCTCGTCGAGATCTTCCCCCGGGGGCTGCCGCTCGACGAGCTGCGCGGCGTGGCGGCGCTGGCCGGCATGGAGCTGCTCCGCAAGGGGAGCCGGCTGTCGGTGATGCCGGTGAGTGCCGCGCAGTTCCGGGCGGTCGTGGCGCTGTCCCGACGGAAGGCCTGACGCGATGGCCTGCCGCGGCGAACCGCCGGCCGACGACCAGCGCCCCGCCGGGCCGCTGCCCGAGCCCCTGCAGTGGGTGGCCGACGGCCTCGACCGACTCCGGCAGCGCGACCTCGTCCGCCCGAGGCGCATGCGCCATGGCCGGCAGGGGCGCGAGGTCGTGCTCGACGGGCGCCGGCTCGTCAACTTCGGCGCCAACGACTACCTCGGCTATGCCGGCGACGTCCGGCTCACGCGGGCGGCCTCGCGGGCAGCGTGTGCCGAGGGGTTCGGCGCGGGAGCCAGCCCGCTGGTGAGCGGCCGCTCCGCGTCGCACGCCGCCCTCGAGCGCGCCCTCGCCCGGCTTCTCGACACCGACGCGGCGCTCCTCTTCGCCAGCGGATTCGCCGCCAACGCCGCCACGATCGCCGCCCTCGTCGGCCCCGGCGACACGATCGCCAGCGACGCCCGCAACCATGCGAGCATCGTCGACGGCTGCCGCCTGTCGCGGGCCACCGTCGCCGTCTTCCCGCACCGCGACGCCGCCGCCCTCGGGCAGATCCTCGCCTCGGCGCCTCCCGGCCGGAAGCTGATCGTGACCGACGCGCTGTTCTCGATGGACGGCACGGTGGCGCCGCTGGCCGATCTGTGCGCGCTGGCCGCGCGCCACGGGGCGATGCTGATGGTCGACGAGGCCCACGCCACCGGGGTGTTCGGAGCCCGGGGCAGCGGGCTGGTCGAGGCCAGCGGTTGCGCCGACGGCGTCCACGTCCGCGTCGGCACGCTCTCCAAGGCGCTCGGCGCCGCCGGCGGGTTCGTGGCCGGCCACCGGCTGCTCGTCCAGTGGCTCGAACACTCCGCCCGGGCGTGGATCTTCTCCACCGCCCACCCGCCTCCCGTGACCGGAGCGGCACTGCGCGCCGTGGAGCTGCTTGCCGAGGAACCGCAGCGGCGCACCGAGCTGCTGGCCACCGCCACGGCGCTGCGGCAGCGGCTCGCCGCCGTCGGCGTGGCCGTCGGCGGTGAGGCGACGCCGATCCTCCCGGTGATCGTGGGCAGCGCCGCCGCCGCGGTCGCGCGCTCGAAGCGGCTGGCGGAGGCGGGATTGTTCGTGCCGGCGATCCGCCCGCCGAGCGTGCCGGAGGGGGAAAGCCTGCTCCGCGTCAGCCTGTCGTGGAGTCACTCCGTCGACGATCTCGACCGGCTGGTGGCGGCGCTCGCCACGGGCTGAGGACGGGGCGCGCCGCTGGTGCCCGCGGGACGGTCACCGCGGCGCCGGGGCGGGGGGATTGCCGAACAGGATCTCGAGCTGTTCGAGCCCCCGCCCGACCCCGTCGCGGAGGACCGCCTCGGCGGTGTTGTCGACGATCCGGGCGATGATCGCGTCGATCGCCGCGGCATCGAAGCGCGGCTGCTCGATCGTCCCCGACAGCGGCACCAGCAGCGGCGTGCGCACCAGTTTCGCCAGCACCGGCGTCGTGCCGACGAGGTCGCCGCGCAGCGCGATCTCGACCTCCATCGCCAGCGCGCCATCGCCGCCGACGCTGCCGGCGCTGCGCACCACCAACTGCCCGATGTCCATCACCAAACCCTCCTGCCACAGCCGGCCGCCGGCGAGGTGGAGGCGCACCGGCTCCGGCCGGACGCGGAGGAGCACCGCCTTGTCGCCGAACGCGAACCGTGGATCGACCACCGACTGGAGGCGCACGATCAGGTCGGCCAGTGGCTTGACGTGCGCCCCCGGCGTGACCTCGAGGTTCTCGAAGGTCACCTGACAGGCCCCCTCCCCCGACCACGGGTCGGCGACCGGCAGCCGCGCGCCGGCGCCGTCGATCGTCACCCAGCCGCTGGTCCGCGTCGCCCGGCCGAGCAGCGGCGAGACGAACGCGATCCAGCGCTGCGCCATCTCGGTCGAGACCGTGATCCGCTCCGCGATCCGTCCCGGGGGCACGACCAGCTCGAGGGGCCCGGGCTCGAGGCGCAGCCAGGGGGATCCGCGGAGCCGTCCGCCGGCGGCGGCCAGATCGAAGGGCCCGAACACCAGCTGCCCCTCGAGCAGCCGCAGCGGCATCTCCCCGGCCGCCAACGGCAGGCCGTCGAGATCGGCGGCGTTCCAGGCGGTGGCGGCGTCGAGGACGACGTTCCGCAGCGCCCCGGTGGCGGCCGGATCGGGCGTGATCTCGACGGGCAGGATGGCGTCGTCGGGGGCACCGGCCGGCTGCCCCGCCAGCCACCCGGCGGGAAACGGCACCGCACGCCGGGCCGTGCTCGGCGGCGCCGAGCGCAGCGGGGCGCGGAATTGGAAGGGCCGCGGTCCCCCGCCGCTGAGCCGCACCCGTCCCGCCGTCCATGGCACCGCCAGCGCCGACAGCCGGTCCCAGTCGACCGCCAGCGTGCCACCCAGCTCGACCACCCGGCGCCCGGCCGGTTCCCCGAGCGCGCCGGCGGCGGCGACGGCGAGCGTCGCCGAGGAGAGCGTCAGCCGGTCGATCGCCAGGGGCGCGGCGGGGTCGCCGCCACCGGGCCGCGTCACCTCCACGGCCAGCGCCGCATCGGGCTCCGACCACACCGTGCGCCCCGGACCGGCGGCGGCGATCTCGGTCAGCGCGAGATGGTTGCCGGCGATCTCGGCGCGGAGATTCTGCCCGGTCGGCGTGTCGACCAGATCGACCGACCCCCACACGCGCCCCGACAGCTCGTGGCCGGCACCGGCCGGCGCCGTCCCGAGCCAGTCGGCGAGCCGCGACAGGTCGGCCTGCCACTGGGCCCGGCCGCGGAGGCGCTCGAGCAGATCCCCGCGACCGGCCCAGGCGGGGCGCACGGCGAGCCCCCCGGTCCGCACCGACATCGTCGCGGTGAGGATCTCGGCCGCGGTGATCTCGGCCTCGCCACCGGTCTGCCAGCTCCCGGCGGCGCTGGCCAGCAACCGTGGCTCGGCGATCCGCCGTCCCGCCACCTCGACTTCCGGCTTGTCGACTTCGGCGCTGGAGCGGAGGACGCGCCAGCCATCGGCGCTGCCGACGAGCGTCGCCTGGGCCTGGACGTGACCGGCCACGCTCGTCACCGGAAGGACGGCCCCGGCACAGGCGCCGAAACGGCGCTGCCAGGCGGCCAGGTCGCCGCCGACGGCGACGTCGACCTGGATCCCGTCGGTGGCCATCGGCGCGGGCGTCACCACTCGGCCCACCGGCGTGCGGCCGCCCAGCCAGGCGGCGAGCCGTGACGGGTCGACCAGCGCGCCCCCGGTGAGCCGGGCTTCGAGGATGTCCCCCGGGGCGCTGCACGACAGCGTGCCACTGTCGACCACCAGGCCACCGACGACCGCCGAACCGGACCCCGACGCGGTGACCGAGAACTCGTCGTCGCGCCACTCGGGGCGCCCCGGGAGGCCGATCGCCATGCGCTCGACGCCGGCCGCCAGCCGCACCGCCGTCGCCCCGGGGACGGGACCACCGCCGGTGATGTCGACCCGGCCGCGGACCAGCCCCGCGGCCGAGAGTCCGCCGACGTCGACCAGCTCCCCGACGTCGGCCACGACCGCGGCCAGGTCAGCAGTCCATTCGACCGCCAGTTCGTCGCGGTCGCCGCGCGCCGCCAGTTCGATTCCCGGAGCGGCCAGCCGTGCCTCCTCGACCGTGAGCCGGCCGAACCGGCCGGGCTCGAGACGGCCGCGCAGCCAGCCTCCCAACGGGGCGTTCCAGCGCAGCGGCCGTTCCCCCTGGACCGCCGCGACATCGCGGGCCTCGAACTGGATCTCGAGGAGCCGATCGGCACCGGCGGCGTGGGCGGCAGCGGCGACCTGCAGTTTCCCACCGGTGATCCGCACGTCGGGGCGGACCTCGAGCCCACCGGGCACGGCGCGGGCGGCCGCCGCCAGATCGACGTCGATCGCCAGCGCGAAATCGTCGCGCACCAGCGTGTCGGCCCACTCCCAGACGCCGGCGGTCGGGAGGGCGAGCCGCCCGGAGGCCTCGGCCTTCAATGCCGGCGCCGTCGCGGTCAGCGTCCGCACGACCACCTGCCCATCGCCGAGGACGACATCGAGCGGGATGTCGCAGCGCTCGAAACCGGCGACCTCGCGCGGCGCCGGCCCGGCGAGGATCACCAGCGGAGCGGCGTTGATCGCGCCGCGCAGCGCCAGCCCGTCGGCCGCGCCCCCGGCGGTGGGGAGCTGGATCGCCAGGCGGATGTCGGCCGTGCCGCCGGCATGCCACGCCTGATCGAAGCGCGTCGCCACCACCCGCGACAGCCCGAGCGGCACGGCGTTGCCGCTGACGGCCAGCGCCCCGGCGGCCGCGCGGGGCGGCGCCGAGATCGACAGCCCCCCCGCGCGTGCGAGGATCGCGGTGGCGCCGGCGGCGACCGTCGTCCTGGCCAGACGGCCCTCCGGGCGCGGCGGTCGGTCCCCGGCCCCCGGCGCGGGGGCCCCGAACGCCGCCGCCAGATCGCGCGGCGGTTGGCCGGAGTGAACGACCACGCCCGCCACCGTCCACCCGTCGTCGGCCGTCGTGCCGCAGCCGACCGCGGCAAGGACCTCGGCGATCCGCCAGCTGTCGCCGTCGGTGCCGTCGACGAGGTGAACGACCCCGTCGACCACCTCGAGATCGCAGCGGAAGGGGGCCGCGGCCGACACCCTCGCCAGCCAGGGGGCGAGCATGTCTTCGATGCTGCTCCCCCCGCGCCGGACCTCGACGATCACCTCCGGGGCCGTGATCCGGACCGTGCCGAGATCGTGCGGCGTCGCCGCCAGGGCGAGCAGGCCGCGGTCGAGCCCGACGCGCCGCGCGGCGGCAGTCACCCGGCCGGTCGCATCGGTGAGGACGAGGTCGCGATACTCGATCCCGCCCGTCCACGTCCAGGCGGCGGCGCGGCTCGAGAGCCGGCCGTCGAGGCCGGCGCTGGCCCAGTGGAGCGGCCAATCGCGGGCGCTGGTCAGGACGACCACCTGGGGCGCGAACCAGACCGCGGCCGCGGTCAGCGCCGCACACGCCCACAGGCGCCACCGGCGCCGCGGCCTCCGGGCCACGCTGCTTCCCTGCTCGAGCGGCTCCATACGGTGCGGAGTATAGGAGTCGACCGCCGGTTTCCCGTAGGTCAGATGCCGGCCGCGCCGCGGTGCCTCCACGCGGCGGCGAGACGATCGAGATCGGCCGGCTCGTCGACATCGAGGAACGCCTCCGGGGCGGGAGGCACGTCTCCACCCGCGGCACCCACCACGTGCACGCGCGGCGGGACAAGCCCCTGGAGGATGCCGAGGTACCCGCGCAGGTCGCGCCGACCGGTGGCGAGGAAGGCGCGGAGGCTCGGCAGCAGCGCGGGGCGCAAGGCCGAGGCCAGCACCTGGGGATGCCCGTCGGCCCACGGCACGATCCACCACGGGCCCTCTCCGCCGGCATCGGCCGCGGCGAGCCGGGTGAGCAACCACCGTGGCAGGTCGGCGGTGAGCAGCGGCATGTCGACGGCGGCGACGACCACGGCCTCGGCCCGCCCGGCGGCCACGATCCACTCCAGCCCGTCGGCCAGCGCCGCCAGCGGGCCGGCGCCGGGAGCGCCGTCGTGGACCACCGTCACCGGACCGGCATCGGTCGGCAGGACGGTGTCCGCGGTGGCCACCACCACGACCTCGTCGACCACCGGCCACAGCGCGGCGGCGACGTGGGCGAGGAAGCTGCGCCCTGCCGTCGACATGCCGGCCTTACCCTGCGGCGCGCCCCCGGCGAGCCGCCGGCCACGGCCCCCGGCGAGGATCAAGCCGGCGCGGCGCGACGGTGGCTGGTGGCTCACGGCTATACTCGGCGCGCGTGGTGCGTCATGGCGTGCGTGGCGTCACGAGTCCCCGGGGACATCCTCCCATGAGCGGTTGCTTCCTGTCGCCTGGCCGTGTTGCCGTCGAGCCCACCTGGCACCGGCCGGCCACGGTGCCCGCCGCGTGGCGAAGTTGCTGGCTGGTGCTTCCGGCCGTGGTCGCGCTGGCCAGTCTGGGCATCGCCGCCGAGCCGGAGCTCCCGCCGATCTTCAACGGCCGCGACCTGTCGGGCTGGAAGGCCCCTGCCGAACCCTACTGGAAGGTCGTCGACGGCGTGCTCGTCGGTGCCAACGACGAGGCCAAGAAGGGCTCGATGCTCTACACGGAGAAGTCCTACGGCGACGTGATCCTCGAAGGCGAGGTCCGTTGGACCGGGGAGATCGACAGCGGCTTCATGCTCCGCAAGCCCGAGGTCCAGGTGCAGATCGGCGTCTCGCGCAGCCTGAAGCGCGACATGACCTGCTCGTTCTACGTCGGCAAGTACCCGGAGGAGGCTCAGGCCAAGCGGGCCGGCGAGCTGCTCCGCCCCGGCGACTGGAACCGGATCCGCGTCGAGGCCAGGGGGGACACCTTCACGGTGTTCCTCAACGGCCAGCAGGTGTCGCGCTACACCGACGCGAAGTACAAGGATCCCGGTCCGATCGGACTGCAGATCCACGCCGGGTTGGTGATGCAGGTCGAGTTCCGCGATCTCCGGGCACGGGAGCTGTAGGCCACGGGCCGGCGGCCGGCAGCGCTCAGCCGGCGAGGAACCGTTCGATCCGGTCGAGGCCGGCGACGAGCTTCTCGTCGGCGGCTGCGAAGCTCATCCGCACGTGCCCTTCGGCGCCAAACGCGCTGCCGGCGACGAGGGCGACCTGTTCGCGCTCGAGCAGCTGCTCGCACCAGGCGGCGCTGGTCGTGATCCCGCGCCCGGCGGCGAGGTGCGGGGCGATGTCGAAAAACGCGTAGAACGCTCCGCCGATGTCGGGGAGCCGCACCCCCGGCATCCGCGCCAGCCGTCCGGCCACCAGATCGCGGCGCCGCTGGAAGGCGGCGAGCATCTCCCCGATGCAGTCCTGCGGGCCGGTCAGCGCCGCCACGGCCGCGTGCTGGGAGATGCTCGAGGGGTTGCTCGTCTGCTGGCTCTGGAGGTTGCCGATCGCGCGCGACAGTGGTTCGGGGGCGATCGTCCAGCCGATCCGCCAGCCGGTCATCGAGTAGGTCTTGCTCACCCCGCCGACGACCACCGTCCGCTCCGCCAGCCCGGGGCGGAGCGTCGGAAACGAGACGTTCTCCCGCCCGTCGAAGACGAGCTGGTCGTAGATCTCGTCGGCGACGACCGCCAGATCGGCGGCCACCGCGACGTCGGCCAGTGCCCGCAGCTCGGCGGGGGTGTAGACGACCCCCGTGGGATTGCTCGGCGAGCAGAGGAGGAGCATCCGCGTCGCCGGCGTGAGGGCCGCCGCGAGGGCCTCGGGGGCGAGCTTGAAATCGTCCTCGAGCCGCGTGGGGAGGATCACGGGCACGCCGCCGGCGAGCTTCACCAACTCCGCGTAGCTGACCCAAAAGGGCGCCGGGATGATGACCTCGTCGCCGTCGTCGAGCAGCGCCGTGAAGACGTTGTGGAGGGCGTGCTTGGCCCCGTTGCTGACCACGACCTGCGCCGGCGACACCTCGAGCCCTGCCCGGCGCCGGAAATCGGCCGCCACCGCGGCGCGGAGCGCCGGAATCCCCGCGGCCGGCGTGTATTTCGTCTTCCCGGAGCGGATCGCCTCCTCGGCGGCACGGCAGACGTGTGCCGGCGTGGCGAAGTCGGGCTCGCCGACCGACAGGTCGATGACGTCCTTGCCGGCGGCGGCGAGTGCCGCGGCCCGCGCCGCCATCGCCAACGTCGCCGAGGGCTCGAGCGCCGCCATCCGCCGTGCGGTGTGGAGGGGATTGGATCGCGCCGTCGTCGCGTTCATGATGCCCGTGGAGTGGAGCCGTGCCCGTGGGCCGGTCGCCATGCAGCCTTGACGCCCGCGGAAAACGGTCAAATGATACCTCCGTCTCGCGGCGTTCGCAGCCGCTTCCGCGCCTCCTGACATCGAGCAGATCGTTCCATGCCGCGCCATCGGACCGGGCTGTGGCTGGTGGGAGCGAAGGGGGGCGTGGCGACGACGGTGATCACGGGGCTGGCCGCCCTGTCCCGCGGCAAGGCCGAACCGATCGGTCTGGTGACGGCGCTGGAACCGTTTTCCGCGCTCGGCCTCGTCGACTTCGCCGATCTGGTGATCGGTGGCCACGACATCCGCTCCGGGCGGCTCGGCGACGAGGCCCGGCGGATGTGGACCGAGAGCCGCGCGATCACCCCCGACGTCCTCGACGCCGCCGCCGACTCGTTCGCGGCCATCGAGGCACGGATCCGACCGGGCACGGTCGTCGCCGCCGGCGACACGATCCGCGGCCTCGCCGACGAGCCGGGCGTGGTGCGGGTGGAGACACCGCGCGCGGCGATCGACCGGCTCCGCGCCGACATCGAGGCCTTCGCCACGTCCGAGGGGCTCGGGCACGTGGTCGTCGTCAACGTCGCCTCGACCGAACCGGCTCCGTCACGGCCGCTCCCCGACGACGACGCGGCCCTCGAGCGATCGCTCGACGACGCGGCCGGCTGCCCCCTGCCGCCGAGCAGTCTGTACGCCCTGGCGGCGTTCGCGGCCGGGGCGTCGTACGTCAATTTCACGCCGTCCACGGGGGCCACGCCCCCCGTCCTCCAGGCGCGGGCGGCCCGGCATGGGGTGGCGACGGCCGGCTGCGACGGCAAGACCGGCGAGACGCTCCTCAAGAGCGTCCTCGCACCGATGTTCGCCGCCCGTCACCTCGAGGTGATGAGCTGGGTCGGCCACAACATCTTCGGCAACATGGACGGCAAGGTCCTCGACGACCCGCGCAACAAGGCGACGAAGATCCGCAGCAAGGACCATCTCCTCGCCGCGATCCTCGGCTACGCCCCCCAGACCCATGTCTCGATCGAGTACATCAGGAGCCTCGGCGATTGGAAAACGGCCTGGGACCATGTCCACTTCCGCGGCTTTCTCGGCACTCCGATGACGCTCCAGTTCACCTGGCAGGGCTGTGACTCGATCCTCGCCGCGCCGCTGGTGATCGATCTGGTCCGGCTCGTCGACCGCGCGCACCGCGCCGGCGAACGGGGCGTGCTCCCCTGGTTGGCCTGCTTCTTCAAGAGCCCGCTCGGGGTCGAGGAGCAGTCGTTCGCGGCCCAGTTCGCGCTGCTCGACGGCTGGGCGCGCGACCTCGCCGCGCGTCATCGCGGCACCTGCTGACCACCCGTCATCCAGAGCGATCGCGCGGCGCGGTGACGGCGCTCGACCACCTGCCACGGTGCGGCGCGGCGCGCCGGTCGACGATTTTTTTCGCCGACTTCTCTTGACAGATTTCCGCGGCATCAATCACAACTCGTGCACGTGACCCGTCGCGGTCACGAGTCGATCACGGATGGAGACGTCGACCGATCCCTTCGAGAGAGTGCCCGAGGGATCGGTCGTGGTTGTGCGCGGGCGCTCGTGGCAAGGAGCCATACCCATGGCCAAGAAGAAGAAGGCGGCCAAGAAGAAGGTCGCCAAGAAGAAGAAGGGCCACAAGTAGTCCTTCTCCCGGCGGCTGCCGGGAAGCAGGAGGGGTGACGGGATTTCCCTCACCGCTGCGGCTTCCCTGACACCACTGCCGGGACCTGCGAACGACCAGACGAGAAAGGCCGGCCCGGGCCCTTGGGCGCCCGGGCCGGCCTGATTTTTTTCCCGCCGGCGGCATCACGGCAGCGTGGGTGGGGGACCGCAAGCAACGCGGCCGGCCCCCGGACGCGACCTGGGGAACCTGCGGCGTTTCCCGCGGTCGCCCCCGTGGACGACGGGCATCGATGGCTTCGTCCACGGACAGACTAGGATCGACGGGATGGCCGCCGACCCCTCCACAGCGCCCCTCCCGGGTGGCGAGTTTCTCCTCGCCACGTGTCACGGCGGCGCCGAAGAGGTGCTCCGCGACCGGCTCCTCGCCCTCCTCCCCGGCGCACGCCCCGGCGCCTGGCGCCGCGGTGTGGTCACGATCCGGCTGCCCCCGGCGACGCGCGTACCCGACGACCCTTCGGCGGGGCGGCTGGCAGCCTGCGCCTTCGCCCGAGCGCTCGTCCATTGCCATGGTCAGGTCACCGGAGCCGACACCGCGACCCTGGCCGCCGCGGTCGCCGCGTTGCCGGTGGCCGCCTCCGCCAGTCACCTCCATGTCTGGCAGCGCGACCCGCGGCCGTCGCGGGAGACGGCGGACCCTCCCGACGCGGCAGTGGCACGGGCCGAGGCGGCGCTGGTGGCGGCGATCCCGGGGCTGACACCCGGCACTGCCCCCGAGGGCGCGCCGGTGGTCGACGTCGTGATCGACGACGAGCGCCGCTGGTGGGTCGGCTGGCACCGTGCCGGCAGCGTGCCCGGCCGGCATCCCGGAGGCGTGATCCCGGTGACGGCGCCCGCCGACATGGTGTCGCGCGCCTGGCTCAAGCTCGACGAGGCGCTGACGGCGTTCGCCGTCGACCTGGAGCCGGGCCAGCGCGCGGTGGAGCTGGGAGCGGCACCGGGCGGGGCGAGCCAGCGGCTCCTCGCCGCCGGGCTCGGCGTGGTGGGCATCGATCCGGCGCTCGTCGACCCGCGCGTGGCAGGGCATCCCGGCTTCACCCACTGGCGGAAGCGCGCCCGAGACGTCCGCCTCCGCGAGCTCGTCGGCTTCGACTGGATCGTGACCGACATGAACATCGACCCGACGAGCACGCTGGAAGCGCTCGGCCGGATCGCCACCGCCCGTGGTGTCCGCGCCCGGGGGATCATCGCCACGCTCAAGCTGCCGGAATGGGGCCGCGCCGCCGGCCTCGACGGGTGGTTGGCGACGATCCGCGGCTGGGGCTACGCGCCGCGCGTCCGCCAGCTGGCCAGTGGCGGCCGCGAGGTGTGCGTCGTCGCCCTCAGGAGGCCCCGTCGCCGCGCCACACGGCCTGCGGGGGAGTGAGGCTGGCGCTCGCGAGGTGGAGCCGTCCGGCTGCGGTGTCGAGGACCAGCGCCCCGTCGGCATCGATCCCCAGGCACCGTCCGGAGAGGGCCCGGGGCCCCTGGTAGACGGTGAGGTCGCTCCCCGCCAGCCCGCAGCGCGGCCTGTACAGCTCGACCAGGCGACCCGGCCGCGCCGCACATTCCCGCACCACTCCGATCAGCCGCGGGAGCAAGGCGACCAGCAGTGCCTGCCGCGGCAGGATCGCGCCGGTGAGGTCGGGCCAGGTGGCGACGCGGTCGCGGAGGGCCGGCGGGGCGGCAGCGGCGCTGCCGGTGGTGTTGACGCCGATGCCGAACACGGCGCGGCGCTCGCCGACACGTTCGACGAGGATCCCGGCGAGCTTCCGCCCGTCGACGAACAGGTCGTTGGGCCAGCGGACGCGTGGCACGACACGGGGCGCGAGGTCTTCGAGCGCGGCGGCCAGCGCCACCGCCGCCGCCAGGCTCCACCACGCCGCCGGTTCCGCGCCGCCGAGGTCACGGGCATCGACGACGATGCTGGTCGTCAGGCTGCCGGGCGCCTGCCACCATGCCGCCCCCTGTCGCCCGCGCCCCGCCGTCTGCCGATCGGCGACCACGACCGCCGGGAGCAGGGCGGCCGGAAGAGCCGCCAGCTCCCGCGCCCGCTGCATCGTCGACGCCGTGACGCCGAGGTGCTCGACAGCGCCACCGCCGAGAAGGGCGCGGAGGGCCGGGGAGTCGATCGGATCGACGGCGGCGGACGTCATGCTCTTTTCCACCCACGGCGATCGGTCGATCGCACGGCGTGCGACGACCGGCACGGCCACGTCCGGTGAACCGCAGGCGATTGTCGGCGGACCGGCAGGGCACCGTCCACCGGCACGCCGCGGTGGCCAGCGAGCCGGGGCAGGATGGGCAGGCCCCCTCGACCGCCCCCGGTCGTCCCGGCCTTGACCGGCGCGCCGACCGCGCGGTACCCCCGCCAGGATTGACTCCCTTTCCGCGCCGCTGCCACGAGCCGGCGCGGCGCGTCGACACGCCACCGGCGGAGCCCACCGTGCGGAGAAGAGGTCCGTTTCCGTTCCTCGTCCTGGCCGCCCTCGCAGGCGCCGCCGACGGGGTCGCGCAGACGGTCCCGTTGCCGGCGCCGGCCCCGTCGTCGCTCGACCGGATCGCGCAGAACCCCACGTTCGGCGCGCCGCTCGCTCCACCCCCATCCAGTTGGGATCCCTACGCGCCGCAGGCCGGGCAGTGGATGCCAGCCGCCCCCGCCACGGGGATGTCGGCGCCGTCGGCCCTCGGCGGACAGCCGGGCTATCCCGGTTGGCAGCCCGGCGCGCCGTCGCTCGTACCGACACAGGGCACGGGCAACACCCCGGCGTCGCTCTTTCCCCAGGGCATGTCGACGCAGAACCCCACGATGCAGCAGACGATGCGCCTCTACCAAGGGGTGCGCGGCAGCTGGGCCTACATCTTCGGCGACGGCAACGGGACGAGCGTCGGCATCAACGAATTCGACACCACCGCGACGTTCGCCCTGCCGTTCTTCTACCACTCGCAGGCCAACCTCAATCACGCCCCGCTGCTGGTGACCCCGGGCTTCGGGCTACAGTTGTGGAACGGCCCGGAGACGACCCCGACGATGCTCGCCGACCTGCCGCCGAGCACCTACGACGTGTTTCTCGACGCCGCCTGGAACCCGCAGTTCACGCCGCTGTTCGGCGCCGAACTGGGGATCCGCGTCGGGATCTTCACCAATTGGGACGTGCTGGTGTGGGAAAGCTGGCGCATCATGGGGCGGGCGATCGGCACCCTCCAGCTGACCCCGACGATGCAGGGCAAGGCGGGGATCGTGTACCTCGACCGCAATCAGGTGAAGCTCCTCCCCGCGGTCGGCCTCACCTGGGTGCCCGACGCCAACAGCCGCTACGACATCTTCTTCCCCGCCCCGAAGGCGGCGCGGAAATTCACCGAGATGGGGCGCCATTCGGTGTGGGGCTTCGTCGCCGGCGAGTACGGCGGCGGCGCCTGGACGTTCCGGCGCGACACCGGACAGATCTCGCCGTTCGATTACAACGACATCCGCGTCTCGGTGGGTGCCGAGTGGGTCCCCAAGGTGCCGCTCGGGTTGGCGGGCAGCTTCGAGGTCGGCTACGTCTTCTACCGGCAGTTGTTCTACGTCGACGGCCCGCCGCAGATCCAGGACCTGCCCGACTCACTCATGCTCCGGCTCGGCCTCGCCTACTGACGCACCGTAGGGGGCGCCGTGTCCCGCAGCGAACCGCTCCCGCGACCGCGACGGCCGTGCGTGCGCTTGGTGCTCGTGGCGGCGCTGGCGGCGTCATGCGGCACGGCCGGCGCCGAGGAACCGGCACTCCTCCCCGCTCCCCAGGGCGGCGCGCTCCTCCCGCTGCCGCCGGTCGACGAGGGATTCTTCTCGCGGATCCGTCTGGCGGCGCTGGGCGACCCCCAAGACCTCACCGAGCCGCTCCTCCCCGACGACCTGGCGCCACCCGGCCAACCGCCGCAGGAGTTCGAGCCGCCGGCCGGCCGCAAGCTCCCGCCGGGGGCCAAGCCGGGGGCCCTGCAGCAGGCGATCGTCACCGTCACCGAACTGCCGCGCCTCGGATCCGACGGCCTCGGGCTGACGACGATCGACACGAGCCTCACGATCGGGTTGCCCGCCCCGACCGTCGACTCCCCCCTGCTGCTCACGCCTGGGTTCGGGGCGACGTTCGTCGACGAGGTGGCGGGGCCGGCCGACCCCGGCCTGCCGGCCGGCCTGTACGACGCCTGGCTGCAGGCGCGCTGGCTCCGCAAGGCCGGCGCGCGGCTGGGCGTCGATCTGGCGGTCGCACCGGGGTGGTACAGCGACTTCCACAACGACTCCGCCCAGGCGCTGCGGATCACCGGACATGGTTTCGGCGCTTGGGAGGCGACCGACGAGCTGCGGGTCGTGGCCGGCGTCATCTACCTCGACCGCTACGACGTCAATCTGCTGCCCGCCGGCGGCCTGCTCTGGACCCCGGCGGACGACCGGCGCTACGAGCTCATCTTTCCCCGTCCGCGCTTGGCATGGCGGATTGCCGAGCGGCCCCGGGCGAGCCACTGGCTGTACCTCGCCGGCGAGTTCGGCGGCAACCAGTGGGCGGTGCGGCGCGACGACGGCGCCGACGACGTCGTCGTGTACCACGACTACCGGCTGCTGGCCGGTTGGGAACGCCGCCCCGCCGATCTCGGCGCGAGCGTCCGCGTCGAGACCGGCTGGGTCACCGGCCGGCTGGTCGAGTACTACGTCACCGACACCGCCGACTACCGTCCCGACGACACCTTCCTGGTACGCGTCGGCCTCTGGTACTGAGCCGCTCACGGGGTCGCCGGCGCGAGCAGCGGCCGGCCGACCTCGGCGCCGTCGAGCAAGAGCAGGGCGCCCTCGGCCAGCAGCGGCCGGAAGGCGAGCGGCCGGCGGGCGACGAGATCGGCCTCGAGCGGCAGGCTGCCGCGCACCGCCAGACGGTCGGCGGATCGCTCGGCGGTCACCCCCCGCGCCGCGAACTCCCTCCGCAAGGCGGCGAAGCCGGCAGCACCGAGCCCCTCGCACAGTTCGAGGTCGAGGATCACCAGCAGCGCCGCCAGCCCGCCACCCCCCGCCGGCTCCGCCGAGAGGCGCCGCGCGCCATGGCGTGCGCCGTCGTCGACCAGCCGCCACCGTGCCGGAGAGCGTTCCGTCGCGGTGGGCACGACCGAGCGCAGTGCGAGCACGGTTCCCTCACGCTCGACGAACGCGACCGCGTCGGCCGGCAGCACGGCCCCGCTGGCACACGGCCCGGCCTCGTCCCAGACCGTGGCGTCGGCCGGCACGAGCAGGTGGGCGGCGACCGACCGCTCCGTTCCCTCGAGGCGGTGCACCGGATCGGCGGGATCGAGGTGCCAGGCGGCCGTCACGCGCGGGCCGTCCTGGGAGCTGACGAGAAATGGCCGCAGATGGCGCGCCTTGCGGTGGCCGTCGGCGCCGACGTCGCGGCGCCGGCCGTAGGGATCGCCGTGGCCGTCGTAGACCAGCGTCACGTTGACCGTCGTCGCGCCGCCGCCGAGGTTGACGACCAGCGCCTTGTCCTCGGCGCCGCGGGTCTCGCCGGCGATGCCGATACTGCCCAGTCGGCCGACGTGGTCGGTGGACCGCTGCCAGGGGTGCGTGCCGTGGCGTTCGACGACGAACCGGGGCACGCGGCTGCACCGTGACCGATCGACGACAGGGGGCGGCGGCCGTTGGCAGGCCGTGCGGAACACCGTCAGCCCGGCATGGCGGCTCCCGGGCAGCCACTCGGTGGCGTCGCCCGCCTCCGGAAACGGGATCCACCCGGCGGCGGCGGCATGCTCGTCGAGTAGCCCACGGCCGAACAACCAGTCGGTGTCGCGCGCGTGGGGCCCGGAGAGGCGGCCGCTCGGCGCGTACCAATGAGCGGCGATCGACGTCCAGAGGTACGCCAGGACCTGCCGTGCCTCCCCGCGCACCACGTCTGCTTGGGCGCGGGTCGCGATCAGGCCGAGGGCGTCGAGGTCGACACCATAGTAGGTCGGGCAGAGCGCTTCGGTGATGCCGCGGGCGCGGGTGAAGTCGAGCCAGGAGTGCCAGGCTTCCTCACCTTCGCGCCGGGCCTCCGCGTCGCCGAGGAGGCCGAGGGCGAGGAGGTTCCAGATCCTGGTCAGGGCGATGTTGGTCTGGCCGAGGGGCACGCGGTGTCGGCGGAGCGCGGGGAGGGCGTCGGCGAGGAGCTCGTCGAGTCGCCGCAGCGACTCCGGCGTGAGTCGCGCACGGTGGTCGAGCGCGATCAGCGAGAGCAGCTGCACCGCGAACTCGACCGCGTTTTCGTCGATCACCCGCTCGTCGCCGAGTCGCCAGCGGAAGTTCCCTACCCACTGACTGGCGGGGTCCCGATCCTGCATCGACCGCGCGCAGAACAGCGCGTCGTCGACGATCGCCGCATCGTGGCCCGCCCCGGCCGCCTCGAGTGCCAGGCGGAGGATGCCACGGATTCCGAGAGCGTCGGCGCGGCCGCGCAGGATCGTGGCCTGCTCGTCGAGCCCCGCCGCGACGGCGGCCGGGGGAGCGGCCGGAGCGGAGGGGACCACGCCTGCTCCGGCCAGACCGAGGACGATCGCGATCAGCCGGCTACAGGCCCGAAACCATGAGCCCGCCAGACGGGCCACGTCACCCACAGTTCCCGCAGCGCCCCTTGAGGAGCACGTCGGTGACGGTGTGGATCGCCGGCTTCTCCGGTGGCTCGGTGATCCGCTCCGCGGCCGCGCGCGGCCGCCCCGGCCGTGCGGGCGCGGGCTTCGGTTCGGCCGGCCGAACCGGCGGCTTGGGGGTGATCGCGACGTCGACGTCGTCGAGGCACGACACCTCCCCGCAGGAGGTGCAGACGAAATGCGGGTGGCTGATCGACCGGGTGCCGTCGCGGCCGACCTTGCGAATCTCGAACCGCCACACATGATCCCCCAACTCGATCCGTGACACGAGACCCGCCTCGGTCAGCTCGGTGAGGTTGCGGTAGATCGTCGCCCGGTCGAAGCCTGTGTCCACCAGGGCTTGTGAGACCTCGGCGTGCGTTTCGGGACCGGTGGCGGCGATCAGGTGCTGGAGCACCGCCAGCCGGGCCGCCGTGCAGCGCAGGCCGAGGGCTCGGATCGTCTTCTTGAGCGCGTCGACGGAGATGGCGGGGTCGGATGGCATACCTCCGGATGGTACCACGGCCGCCGCACCGACCGACACCGAACACGCGGCCCCCGGTCGTCCGCGTGCCCCGTTCGAAACCACCACGCCGGGGCCGGATCCCCCGATCGGCCGGGGCGACGCGCGCGGAGCCGACCGCGGCCCCTCACGGACCGCGTGCCGGCCAGCGGCGGTGCCGGTGCCCGTCACGCCGTCCGGGGACCGCCGGCAGCCCGTTGCGCGAGCACCGCGAGGATCCCCCGGCAGAACGCCGGCAGGTCACCCGGCCGGCGACTGGTGACATGATTGCCGTCGATCACGACCGGCTCGTCGCTCCACCGTGCTCCGGCGTTGACCAGATCGTCACGGATGCCGGGGCTGCCGGTCACCCGCACGCCGCGGTACACACCGGCCGAGATCGGGATCCAACCCCCGTGGCAGATCGCCGCCACGAGTTTGCCCTCGGCAGCGAAGCTGCGGACGAGGTCGAGAACCTTGCCGTCACGGCGCAGGGCGTCGGGCATCCAGCCGCCGGGGATCACGACGCCGTGGAAATCGGCGCTCTCCATCTCGGCGAGGGCCGCATCGGCGCGGCAGGGATAGCCATGCTTCCCGGAGTACACCTGCCCACCTACCGGACCGGCGACGGTGACGTGCGCTCCGGCCTCCTCGAGCCGCAGCTTCGGATACCACAGCTCGAGATCCTCGTAGTCCTGGCCGACGATCACCAGGATCCGCAGGCCGGAGCCGATACCAACCCCGATCGTGTCGTTCACCGGCCACCTCGTCGTGTTGCGGATCGTTCATGCACGCGTGCTCGGCCGGTGGGAAACCCGCGGCCCCTCGCCGGGCATTGTTCGCGGCGTTCGCTCGGCTGGCGAGCGAACGCTTGGCAGTGGCGTCCGCCGCCAGACCGGCATGCCGCTCGCCGTCGCGATCCCCCACCGAAAGCTGGTCGGTCACGGCGGTGCAACCAGGGCTGGAGAACACCCACAAAAACCAAGGAACCAGCGGACTTACGACCGTCGGGACAAGGTTGGCCGAATGCGGCTTGACTCCCCCCGACCAGTGGCTACATTCACGCCCCGGCTCCGTGAGGACCATATGAAGTGGTCCGCGAGCTCTCGTCTACCAGATCTTGCGATAGCATGCAGATGGATCTGCTTTTTCGCTGTCTTTGCGCCCCTGACATGCCGTGGTGGCCGGGGGGAGTCCCGGGCAGCGCGAACTTGGCTCCCGACTGCCGACCGGATCGCTCGGGAACCGGTCGGGGGGGAGCCTGTCGGAACCACCTGAGCCGGGGGGATGGAGCCCAGCCATCTCCGGCCCGAGCCACCGGCCGGCACCGGAGATTCCCGCCCCGACGACCCGGGAGCCGGCGGCACGGGAACTATACTGTAGTATACTTGTTGGTGTGGACACGTTTGCCTGACCGGAGGACCGCCGATGACCTCTTTCGAATCCACCGCCGGAGCCGCCACCGCCCCGGGCCGCACGGGCTCCCAGACCGGCCCGTCGGGCCGGCCGGCGCGTCGCCCGCTCGCGGTGCCGGCGACGTTCTGCCCCACTGACGTCGGCTCGCCGTTCGACACCACCGAGTGGGATCTCCGGACTGCCGCGATCAAGGGGGAGGACGGCAAGGTCCTCTTCGAGCAGACCGGCTGCGAGGTCCCGGCCGCGTGGAGCCAGCTGGCGACCAACGTCGTCGTCAGCAAGTACTTCTACGGGGAGATCCACACCCCGCAGCGCGAGAAGTCGGTCAAGCAACTCGTCCACCGTGTCGCCCGCACGATCGCCGACTGGGGAATCGCCGACGGCTATTTCCAGTCGCGCCAGGACGGCGAGAACTTCTACCGTGATCTCGCCTGGCTGTGCGTCCACCAGCACGGCGCCTTCAACTCCCCGGTCTGGTTCAACGTCGGCCTGTTCCACCAATACGGCGTCAGCGGAGCCCCCTGCAATTGGCGGTGGGACGAGGCGACGCGCGACGTCGTCCAGCCGCAAAACCCGTACGAGTATCCGCAGGGGAGCGCCTGCTTCATCCAGAGCGTCCAGGACAACATGGAAGACATCATGGAGCTCGCGCGGAGCGAGGCGATGCTCTTCAAGTTCGGCTCCGGCACCGGCACCGACCTGTCGACGCTCCGCAGCCAGCGCGAGAAGCTCGCCGGCGGCGGCAAGCCCTCGGGTCCGCTGTCGTTCATGCGCGTCTACGACCAGGTGGCCGCGGTGGTGAAGAGCGGCGGCAAGACGCGCCGGGCAGCGAAGATGCAGTCGCTGAAGATCAACCATCCCGACATCATGGAGTTCATCGAGTGCAAGGCGAAGGAGGAGAAGAAGGCGCGGATCCTCATCGAGAAGGGGGGCTACGACGCCAACTTCAACGGTGAGGCCTACAGCTCGATCCTGTTCCAGAACGCCAACCTGTCCGTCCGCGTCACCGACGACTTCATGGAGGCGGTCGACCGCGACGACACCTGGACGACGCGCTGGGTGACCGACCCGTCGAAGGCCGGGCCACACCACAAGGCGCGCGCCCTGCTGGGCCGGATGGCCGAGTGCGCCTGGAAGTGCGGCGATCCGGGCGTCCAGTACGACACCACGATCAATCGCTGGCACACCTGCCCCAACTCGGGGCGGATCAACGCCAGCAACCCGTGCAGCGAGTACATGTTCCTCGACGACACCGCCTGCAACCTGGCGAGCATCAACCTGATGAAGTTCCGCCGGGCCGACGGCTCGTTCGACGTCGAGCGCTTCGCCGCCGCCTGCCGGATCTTCTTCGTCGCCCAGGAGATCCTCGTCGACCATGCCAGCTATCCGACCAAGCGGATCGCGCGCAACAGCCATCTGTTCCGCCCGCTCGGACTCGGCTACTCCAACCTCGGCAGCCTGCTGATGGCCAACGGCCTGGCCTACGACAGCGCCGCCGGCCGCGGGCTGTGCGGGGCGTTGACCGCGATCCTCCACGGCGCCGCCAACCGCACCAGCGCCGAGCTGGCGGCGGCCGTCGGCCCGTTCGAGGGGTTCGCGGCCAACCGCGAACCGATGAACAACGTGATGCGGATGCACCGCACGGCGGTCGACGCGATCGATCCGGCCTGCCCCGCCGAGCTGCGCGACGCCGCTCGGCGGATCTGGGACGACGTCGTCGCCCACGGCCAGGAGCACGGCTACCGCAACGCCCAGGCGACGGTCCTGGCGCCGACCGGCACGATCAGCTTCCTGATGGACTGCGACACCACCGGGATCGAGCCCGACATCGCCCTGGTGAAATACAAGCAGCTCGCCGGCGGCGGGATGCTGAAGATCGTCAACCAGACCGTGCCGCTGGCGCTGCGGACGCTGGGCTACGATGAGCGCGCGATCGAGGCGATCCTCGCCTTCGTCGACAAGCAGGACACGATCGAGGGGGCGCCGGGGCTCGAGGAGCGGCACCTGGCCGTCTTCGACTGCGCCTTCAAGCCGCGGCTCGGCGTGCGGAGCATCGCTTGGCAGGCCCACGTGAAGATGATGGCGGCCGCCCAGCCGTTCATCTCGGGGGCGATCTCGAAGACGGTCAACATGCCGCGCGAGACCACCCCGGCCGACATTGCCGGGGCCTACATGGAGGGCTGGCGGCTGGGGCTGAAGGCGCTGGCGATCTACCGCGACGGCTCCAAGGAGAGCCAGCCGCTGTCGACGAGCACCGAGGGGGACAAGGCAGCCGACAAGGCGGCGGCGAAAGCCACTCCGCGCCGCGAGCGGCTCCCCGACACCCGGCGCAGCATCACCCACAAGTTCAACGTCGGCGGCCACGAGGGCTACATCACCGTCGGCCTGTACGACGACGGCCGCCCCGGCGAACTGTTCATCACGATGGCCAAGGAGGGGAGCACGATCGGCGGCCTGATGGACGCCTTCGGCACCTCGGTGTCGATGAGCCTGCAGTACGGCGTGCCGCTGGAGGTGTACGTCCGCAAGTTCTCCCACACCCGCTTCGAGCCCTGGGGCTACACGAAGAACCCCGACATCCCGGTGGCCAAGAGCCTCGTGGACTATCTGTTCCGCTGGCTCGGCAACGAGTTCATCCCCGGGTACCGCGAGGCGAACCGGCCGGGGATCCACACGCCCGGAGCGGGCCACGGTTCGGGGGGTGGGGGTGAATCATCCGCCGGTACGGAGGACGCCGAGGCAGAGCGCACGCCCGCCGCCATGATGGCGCGCGGGCTGGCCGGTGGACAAGGAACGTCCCGTGCGGCCGTCAAGGTCGAAGCCGGGAAGGGGGAGGGACGGGACGCGGCGAAGGGGCCGATGCCCCGCGGCAGCGACGCCGCCAAAGCACAGGCGGCGAGCCCCAACGGCACGGCAGCGGTGCACGCGTCGGCGCGGACCGCCTCCAACGGCGCCGCTCAGGCAGCGGTCCTCGAGCGGGCCGGGGCAGCGTTGCGGATCGACCCCAACGCCAGCCCGGTCGACCGGCAGAGTCAGTTCGCCACGTTCCAGATCGACGCGCCGGTCTGCGACGGCTGCGGTGCGATCACCGTCCGGAACGGCAACTGCTACCTCTGCCATAATTGCGGCAACAGCATGGGCTGCTCCTGAGCCGCTCAGGAGCGGTGGGATCCCGTGCTGCGGGATCCCACCGCATGGTCGTCCTCGACGTTTCTTCACGGCGTGCAGCGCGGCGGCGTGCGGCAGTCCGCGCCGTGGTGCTGCTCGCCTGCGGCGTGGCATCGGGCCACCGGCCGGGGACGGTCGATCCCGTGCGCGCAGCCACGCCGGATGGCGCCGCGACGATCAACAGCGAGCGCGCCGGCGACCCGCTGCCGGCGGAAACAGCCCGGGCCGCGGTCGCGACGCGCGTCGCGATGGAGATCACGCTCCTGGCCAGTGAGCCGGTGATCGTCAACCCGATCGCCGCGACCGTCGATGCGGCCGGGCGGCTGCTGGTCGCCGAGAACCTGACCTACGCCGAACGGCCGCTGCGGACCGACACGCGCTGGCGGGACCGTGTCACGCTCGTCGAGGATGCCGACGGCGACGGCGTGGCGGAACACCACGCCGTGCTCGTCGACGGCCTCGTCGGCCTGACGGGCCTCACCGTGGGGCGCGGCGGCCTGTGGCTCCTCTGCCCGCCGCGGCTGCTGTTCATCCCCGCCGGCGACCGGCCTCCCGACGGTTGGCCAGCCGATCCATCCCCCACGGACGCCAGCGCCCGCGCCGACCGGGCCGAAACCGTCCTCGACGGGTTCACGGTGTCGGAGGGCAGCCACCACACGTTCGCCAACGGCTTGTCGTGGGGGCCCGATGGCTGGCTGTACGGCCGCTGCGGGGCGAGCTCACCCGGCGCGATCGGGCCGCCGGGCGTCGCTGCCGCGGCCCGTGTCCCCCTGCGTGGTGGAATGTGGCGCTACCATCCGGAGCGGAAGGTGTTCGAAGCGGTCTGCCACGGCACCACCAACCCCTGGGGCCACGACTGGGACGACCGTGGCGAGGGGTTTTTCGTCAACACCGTCAACGGCCACCTGTGGCGTCTCCTCCCCGGAGCGCACTACGCCCGATCGCACACCGTCGAGCCGCATCCGTTCGTGACCGACCCGCTCCCGCCGCACGCCGACCACGAGCACTTCGACGCCTCGCGCCACTGGACCGAATCGCGCGACGGCCGGGCCGATGCCCATGGCGGCGGCCACGCCCACGCCGGCTGCGTGGTGGTGCCCGACGAACCGGGCTGGCCCGACGACCTGCGCGGCCGGCTCCTGACGCTCAATCTCCATGGCCGCCGGATCAACGTCGACCGGCTCGACCACACGCCGCAGGGGATCGTCGGTCGCCACGAGGCGGATCTGGCACTGTTCGGCGATCCGTTTTTCCGCGGGATCGACATCGTCGAGCTCCCGCACCGGGCCCTCGCGATCCTCGACTGGAGCGACACCGGGGAATGCCACGAGGCGACCGGCGTCCACCGCACCAGCGGCCGGGTGTTTTGCCTCGCCGTCCCCGGCGCCGTCCGCGCTCCGCTCCGCGATCTGGCGACGCTGTCGACCGACGATCTCGTCGGCCTCCTCATGGCCGACCGCTGGCAGGCCCGGATGGCTCTCCGGCTCCTCGCCGACAGGCGCGCGGCGACACCCGACCGGCCGCTGCCGGCCACCGCGCGGGCGGCCCTGGAGCGCCTCCTCGACGACGGGGCGACGACGACGCTGCGGCTCCGCGGCCTGTGGGGCCTGTGGGCGACAGGCGCGCTTGCCACCGGGCGCCTCCTGCCGCTTCTCGACGATGCCGAGCCGGCGATCCGCGTGTGGGCGATCCGCCTCCTCAGCGATGCATGGCCGCTCGACTTCGCGACCGGTGAGCAGCCGCCGCGCACGGCCGCGCCGGCAGCGGTGGCGGTCGAACGACTGGTGCATCACGCCGCGGCCGAACGTGACCCCGAGGTCCGCCTCGCCCTCGCCACGGTGCTCCAGCGCCTTCCTCCCCGTGCCCGGGCGCCGCTGGCGGCGGCGCTGGTCGACCATGTCGAAGACTCGGCCGCCGGAGCCGCCCCGGCCACGGTAGACGACGCGCCTCCCGGGCGGGCGCTGGCTGTCGGTGGACAAAGCCCTCCGTGGCCTTTGTCCACTCAAGCGACCGCGGGAAACGCCGAGGGTTTCCCGGGGCGCCGTCGGCCGCATCCAGCGGCCGATCACTTTTTCCACGGGCCAGGGGCCGACCATCACGATCTCGGGGCGATGGTCTGGTTCGGATTGCTGCCCGCGATCCCCGCAGACCCGGGCGGCGCGGTCGCCGTCTGGAAGGCCGCCGCGGTGCCGTGGGCGGACCGGGCCCATTGGCCTGGGCTGCGCCGCGACATCGTCCGCCGGGCGACCGGCGGCGATGCTGCCGCGACACTCAGCGCGCTTCTCGCCGCCGCAGCCGACGAAGGACCAGCCGGGATCGACGATTGCCTTACCGGCCTGCGGGCCGGGTGGACGGGGAGGCGCCGCGCCCTCCCGCCGGCGGGGTGGGAGCGCTTCCACGCCGCTGCCGTCGCGGCAGCGGCGGACGCCGACGAGCCCCTGGCCGTGCCGATCGGCGAGAATGTCGCCGCCCTCGAGGCGCTGTTCGGCCTGCCCGGCGCCGATGGGCGGCTCGGCCGGCTTGTCCTCGACGACTCGTTGCCCGCCGCACGGCGCGCGGCGGCGCTCGCGGCACTCACCGACAGCCGCGGCGCGGGGCTTTCGGCCACCAGCGCGGCGGTGCTCACGGTCCCGGGGCTCGGGGCGGCGGCCCTCCGCGGTCTGGCCGTGGCCGGCGAACCAGCGGGGGCGGAGCGGATCGTGGCCGAGTATGCCCGGCTCGACCCCGTGACCCGCGCTGGCGCCCTGATGGCGCTGGTGTCACGGCGCGAGTGGGCCGCTGCGCTTGCCAGTGCCGTGGAGACGGGGCGGATCGCCGCCGCCGACGTCGGGCCCGACGTCGTCCGCCAGGTGCGCGCCCTCCGCGACGGGGCGCTCGCGCGGCGGCTCGAAGCGGCAGTCGCCGCGCGCCCTTCCGCGAGCGGCCGCGTCTCGATCGACACCCGCCGCGCCCGGCTCACGCCCGCGGTGCTGGCCGCCGCCGACTCCGCTGCGGGGCGGCGGCTGTGGGAACGGCTGTGCGCGACCTGCCACCGGCTCCACGGCGACGGGGAAGCGCTCGGCCCCGACCTCACCGGGGCGGGCCGCCACGATCTCGACTACCTGCTGGCCAACGTCGTCACCCCATCGGCGGTCGTCTCACCCGACTACCGCCTCCGTCAAGCCATCCTCGACGACGGGCGTGTCGTCGCCGGCCTCCTCGAACGGCGGACTGCCGACGCGGTCGTCCTCCGCACCGCGGCCGGGCGCGAGACGTTGCCGGCCGACGAGATCGAGGAGCTGCGCGACGCCGGCGTGTCGCTGATGCCCGAGGGGCTCCTCGACGGCCTCACCGACGACGAGGTCCGCGACCTGATCGCCTACCTGATGGCCGGGTGATCGGCGCCGCGGGCCATCGTGCCCACGGGCTGCTAACCGACGTCGACCACGAAGATCTGGTTGCAGTCGCGGCGCGCGCCGCCAGGGAGTGGCGTGGGGACGGTCCGGACGAAGGCGATCCGCCTGCCGTCGGGGGAGAAGACACAGGCCTCGGGGCGCGGCGCGCTGGTGCCCCGGATCGGTTCGGTGAGCCCGCGGACCCGGCCGTCGGCCGCGTCCACGAGGCACACGCTGCCGTCGACGATACAGGCGACGGCGGCACCGGAAGGGCTCCAGCTGAAGGCGCTGGCGATCGGCGCCGGGGAGCGGCTGAGCTGGGTGAGCTCCCCCCGCGGCGACACCGTCCACAGCTGGTCGATTCCCGCATCGTCCTTCATGAGCAGGCCGATCCGCTCGCCGTCGGGGCTCGACCGCAGCCAATGGCGCGGTCCCTGGATCCCGGGATGGCGGCGGTCGGTGGTGAACGTCAGCCGGCGCTGGACCACGCCGCGGGGAGGCGCGGGACGCGTCGTCGGCGTTCCCGCCAGCGGCCCCGCACCGGGCGCGGTCCACGCCGCCGGATCGTCGGGCAGGTCGACGAGAAACGCCTCGGCGAACGGCTCACCGGCCGCCGAGCGCACCTGCCCCTGGAAGGCCAGTGCGTAGCGCTGCCACGAGCCGTCGGCGCGCCGGTAGCCACGGCTTCCCACCCAGGCTTCTTCGTAGGCGCGCGAGATCTCGTCGCTGCCCGGTCGCGGCACGTCGGCGAGCGTCGTCACCAGCACGCTCCACGCGCTGCCGTCGTGGTTGCGCGCGTGCGTCCGCGGCACCGTCACCGGCCGGCCGCAGACGGCGACACCGACCCCCCGGAGGTTCCCCTCGCCACCCGGTGGCGGCCGCTCGGGAAGCACGGCATCCTCGTAGGTGAAGCTCACCAGGGCACCGTCGGGGGAGAAGACATGGACGTGCGTGCCGCCGCGGAGGGCGCCCGGGGTGAACGGCGGCACCAGGTCGCGGGCGTCGAGCGCTTCTGCCCGGCCCGGTGCGGCGCCACGCACCACCACCCCCTGCCGCCGCGCCGGGCCATACGCCCAGTCCGGGGTGGGGCGCTCAGGACCGTGGATGAACACCACGCGGTCGTCGACGGGGCTGGCGGTGACGACGCCGCAGCACGCGCCGCCCGTCGCTGTGTACAGGCGCTCGACCCGGCCGGTGTCGGCATCGACGCGTTCGATCGCGGTGCCATCGAACCGGCTCCCGGCAGGATCGCTGCGGACGTCGTACACGATCCAGCGCGAGTCGGCAGACCAGACGGCGGCGTTGGTGAGGACATGGCCGTGCGGCGCGGCGGTGACCTGCCGCGGCCGGCCGTTCACGGCGCGTCCTTGCCGAGTGCGGCCGGGTCGATGACGACGTGGACGATCGCCTCGCGGAGGAAGGTGTAGGTGACGTGCACGAGCCCGTCGGGCGCCTGGATGATCGCCGGGTAGGAGTACTCCCCGGGAAACGTCTCCAGCGCCACGACGTCGCGCCACGCCCGGCCGTCACCGCTCTCCGCCACCACCAGCGGCGTTCGCCCCGCGGCGACGGGGTTGCAGACCAGCAGGTGGCGGCCGTCGGCGAGCGAAACCGCGTCGGTCCCGGAACTGGGATTGAGAATCGTCCCGAGGCCGAGCGCCGACCAACTCCTCCCGGCATCGCCCGATTCGACCTCGAACAGCTTGCCGCTCCGCGTCCGTCCCAGGGCCAGCAGCCTGCCGCCGCCGAGGAGGAGGATGCTCGGCTGGATCGCCATCACCGCGCGGCCGTCATTGACCGCGGGGAGGCGCGTGAAGCTCCTCCCGCCGTCGGTCGAGCGCTCGAAGTGGACGCGCCAGCCGTCGTCCTCACTCGAACTGCCGGCGAGCACGACGCCGTCGGCGAGGACCACCGGCTTGTTCTTCACCGGACCGACGATCCCGTCGCCGAGGCGCCGCAGCGCCCCCCACGAGCGGCCGCCGTCGGTGCTCTCGCAGACCACCCCCCACCACGTGCTCGGCGACGGCCCGACCTTGGCGTAGAGCAGCAGCGGTCCGCCCGGCGACTGGAAGAGGACGGGATTCCAGCACGGGTGGCGCGTGCCGTCCCGCTGCGTGCCGTCGATGACGCGCGTCGGCACGCTCCAGCCCGCTGCCCCGCGCCGCGACACCCAGATGCCGACGTCCGGCTCTCCCTCGTCGCTGCCACCGAACCAGGAAGCAACGAGTGTGCCGTCGGCCGCCACCTCGATCGTGCTGGCGTGGCAGGAACGCGTCGGGGAGCCGCGCGGGCAGACGAACTCGCGCAGCCGCACCGCCGCCGCGCCGAGCCCCGGATCGACGGCGGGGGTGTCGGCGCCGGCATCGGGCACCGCGAGGGCAAGGGCGGTGATCAGCGCTGCCGGCACGAGCGGACGGCACCCGGTGGGGCGAGGGCGCGGGACGGTAGGACTCGGGACCATCGACACGGCCTCCGGTTCAGGTTCTCGCCGGTGCAGCGGCCGCACCGCGCGGTGCGGACGGTTGGTTCGGGTTGTACCGCGCCGCCGACACGGATGTGGAGCCGTCCGGACCGGCGCGCCGAAGCTGTTTCTGTCCGTGGCCCGTGGTAACGCCACGGCCCGGTCACGCCGCCGCCGGTGCGAGCCGGCGCCAGCGAACAGATCGCGTCCCGACGGAGGTGCCAAACCAAACCGCGTTGACCAGGATCCCCGACCGGGACAGGCTCCGGCCGTCCCTGATCCGCGTCAGTCTCGCAGTGCTCTCCCCGTTCGCAGACAGCGCATCAGTTCACCGAGGGGCCGTGGCGACCATGCGTCGTCACGGCCCCCGTTGTTTTTCCCGATGCCGTCAGGCGTCGTCGAGGACGGCCACCGTCGCGAACGCCTTGCCCTCGAGCATCTCCAGCGACGCCCCGCCACCGGTGGAGATGTGACTGACGCGGTCGGCATAGCCGAGCTGCTCGACGGCCGCCGCCGAGTCGCCGCCGCCGATGATCGTCACGGCTCCCTGCGCCGTGGCGGCGGCGACGGCGTCGGCCACGGCCCGGGTCCCGGCGTCGAACGGCGGCATCTCGAAGACCCCCATCGGGCCGTTCCAGACGACCGTCCCGGCAGCGGCGATAATCGCGGCGTACTTCCGCGCCGTCTCCGGCCCGATGTCGAGGCCCTCGAAGCCGTCGGGGATCTTCCCGGCGGGCACGATCCGCTTCGCGGCCGCCGATGAAAAGTCGTCGGCGCAGTGCGTGTCGACGGGGAGGACGAGCTTGCCGGCCGCCGTGGCGAGCAACTGCTTGGCCAGCTCGAGCCTGTCGGGCTCGACGAGCGACTTGCCGACGGCACCTCCCTCGGCGAGCGAGAACGTGTAGGCCATCGCTCCGCCGATGAGGACGTGGTCGCAGACGTGGAGGAGGTTGGTGATCACCGCGATCTTGTCGGAGACCTTCTTGCCGCCGAGGATCGCCACGAACGGGCGCTTCGGGTGGGCGATCGCGTCGGCGAGGTAGCGGACCTCCTTTTCCACGAGGAACCCGACGACCGCCGGTCGACCTGCCTGTTTCATCGCCACCGGCACGGCGTGCATGCTCGCCTCGGTGCGATGGCAGGTGCCGAAGGCGTCGTTGACGTAGGCATCGGCGAGCCCCGCCACGCCGGCGACGTAGGCGGCGTCGTCACCCTTCTTTTCCCCTTTGTTGAACCGGACGTTCTCCAGGAGGAGCACCTCTCCCGGCCGCAGCGCCTTGGCCTTGGCGACCGAGTCGGGACCGCCGGTGTCGGCGGCGAGGACTACCGGCCGGCCGAGCAACTCGCCGAGCCGCGCCGCCACCGGCGCGAGCGAGAACTCGGGCTCCGGACCTTTGCCCGTAGGGCGGCCGAGGTGGCTCATGAGGATCGCCTTGCCACCCCGATCGAGGATCGAGCGGATCGTCGGCAGCGCCATCCGGATCCGCCGGTCGTCGGTGATCGCGCCGGCATCGTCCTGGGGCACGTTGAAATCGACGCGCACGAGCACCGCCTTGCCACGCGGGTCGATGTCGGCGACGGTCTTCTTGGCCATGGCTGGGTCCTGTGAGGGGAGAACGGGGGGGCTATTCAAACCGGCGCCGCCCGCGGCCGCAAGCGGGGCCCGGGGGCGGCTCAGTCGGGCATCGTCACCACCGCCTTGACCATCCCCGATCCCGGCTCGATGAGCCGGGGAAACGCCGTGCCGACGTCGGCGAACGCGACCTGGTGGGTGATCCAGGGACGGGTGTCGATCCGCCCCTCGTCGACCAGCCCGATGATCCTGGTGAAGTCGCGCGACAGGGCGTTGCGGCTGGCGAGGATCGACAGTTCGCGGCGGTGAAGGATCGGGGCGTGCGGGAAGGCGATCTCCGACTGCGTGATACCCACGTAGACGAGGCGACCGCCGAACGCACAGTATTCGAGCGCCGCGGCCATGCTCGCCGGACTGCCGGTGGCGTCGATCACCACCTCGCAGCCCCGCCCGGCGGTGAGCTCGCGGAGCGCCGCGGCGGTGGCTTCGGTGCCGCCGGCCGGGAGCGTGTCGGGGATGCCGAGGCGCTCGCGGACGAAGGCCAGACGCGACGCCGCGACGTCGACGACGATCACACGGCAGCCGGCGAGGCGGGCGAACACGACCGCCGACAGGCCGATCGGCCCGGCCCCGATCACGAGCACCGTCTCGCCGGCGACCGCGCGGGCACGGTCGATGGCGTGGCAGCCGATCGCCAGCGTCTCGACCAGGGCGCACTGCTCCGGCGCGAGGCCAGGCGCCGGATGGAGCTTGCGGGCCGGCACGGTGAACAGCGGCCGCAGCCCGCCGTCGCAGTGGACGCCGAGCGTGCGGTGGTGCTCGCAGCAATTGGTCAGACCGCGGCGGCAGGAGAAACAGTCCTGGCAGTTGATGTACGGCTCGACGCAGCAGCGGTCGCCGGGGCGAACGTTCGCCACCCCCGCGCCGACCGCGACGACCTCGACGCCCAGCTCGTGCCCCGGGATCCGCGGGTAGCTGAAGAACGGCATCTTCCCCAGGTAGCCACCGACATCGGTGCCGCAGATCCCCACGGCGCGGACGCGGATCACCGCCTCGCCGTCCCCCGGCGGGGGCGGTTCGGCGACGTCGGCCAGGCGCCACCGGCGTGGCTCTTCGAGGACCCAGGCGTTCATCGCCGGCGCTCCGTCGGGCTGTCGGCCTCCGGCAGCCGGTAGAACGCCGCGCAGGAGCCGCCCATGATCGCCTCCCGTTCCCCGGGCGCGAGCCGCGCGACGAAATCCTCGACGATCCCCACCACGTCGGCGTACGGGGCGGCGAGCGTGCACACCGGCCAATCGCTCCCGAACAACAGCCGCGCCGGCGAGAAGGCCTCGAGCGCCACCTCGAGGTACGGCGTGAACTGCGCGCGCGACCACTCCTGCCAGGCAGCCTCGGTGACCAATCCGGAGAGTTTGCACCAGCAGTGGGCGTGGCGGGCGAGGCGGCCGATGTCGTCGCGCCACGGCGCCACCTCCCCGCGCTTGACCGCCGGCTTGCCGAGGTGGTCGAGCACGAAACGCTGTCCCGGGAAGTGGGCCACCAGCTCCTCCGCGGCGGCGAGCTGGTGGGGGTAGACGAGAAGGTCGTAGGCCAGTCCATGCGCCGCCAGCTGGCCAATCCCGCGGACGAATGCCGCGCCGAGGAGGAACCGCGGGTCGGGCTCGTCCTGGACGACGTGGCGGACGCCGACCAGCGCCGGCCGCCGCGCGAGCCGCGCGAGGTCGTCGGCGACGGTCGCGGATCGGAGGTCGACCCAACCGACGACGCCGCGAACCAGCGCCGACGTCTCCGCCAAGTCGAGGAGCCATTCGGTCTCGGCGAGCGACTGCCGCGCCTGCACCGCCACGGTGCCGCTGATCCCGGCCGCCGCGGCCAGCGGAGCGAGGTCGGCGGGCAGGTGATCCCGCGCCAGCCGCTCCATGCCGGCGCCGATCCAGGGATACTCCTCCGGCCGGTAGCGCCAGAAATGCTGGTGGGCGTCGAGGCGCATGTCAGTTGTTCTCCGGCAGCCCCTCGACGTGGCCGATGTCGCGCACCGGCTCGAACAGCGCCTGCACGTCGCGGAGCAGGTCGTCGTCGAGCGGCTCGGCGGCCCACCGCGCCCAGGCGCGGACGTTGGCCGGATTGGCGCTGCCGGCGATCGTCGTGGCGATCGCCGGATCGGCCAGCGCGAACTGCAGCGCGAGCTTGGCGAGCGGCGTGCCCCGGGAGCGGCACAGCGCCGCCGCCTCGCGCGCCGCCGCCTTCACCGGCTCCGGCTCCTTGAGCCACGCCGGCAACGGCGCGTCGGTGAGCAGCCGGGCCGAGAACGGACCGGCGTTCATCGCCCCGATGCCCCGTTCCGTCAGCCAGGGGAGCGTCTCGGTGGCGAAGCGCGTGTTCTGGAGCGTGTACTGGTTGTAGCTGAGGACGCAGTCGACGTCGGTCCGGTCGCAGATCGAGCGGAAGATCTTCTGCGGGTAGCCGCTGAAGCCGATGAACCGGACCTTGCCCGCGTCGCGCACCTTCCGCAGCGCCGGCAGCGTCTCCTCGACGATCTGCCCGAGCGGCACGAACTCGACGTCGTGGCACAGCACGATGTCGAGATGGTCGGTCCGCAGCCTGTGGAGCGAGACGTCGACGCTCTCGGCGACGCGCCGGGCGGAGAAGTCGAAGTGCGCCAGGTCGTAGCGGCCGAGCTTCGTGCACAGCAGGTAGGCGTCGCGCGGCACCCCCTCCAGCGCGATGCCGAGGAGGACCTCGCTCATCCCGCGGCCGTAGAACGGGCTGGTGTCGATGAGCGTCAGGCCACAGTCGAGCGCGGCGCGGACGCTCGCCAGGGCCTCGTCGAGCGTGACGCTGCGGAACTCCGCCCCCAACGAACTGGCCCCGAAGGCGAGGATCGGCACCTCGAGGCCGGTGCGGCCGAGCGGACGGGATTGCATGGCGGGATCGACCTGGGAGGTTGGCGCGACGACTCAGAACGTCCGGCAGCCGAGCGAGAGGAGGAGATTCGCCCAGGGCATCGTGTCGGCGGTCTGGATCGTGAGCACGTGGTTGGACGACGCGACCGCCTTGTAGAAATCCCACTTGACGATCGGCTCCAGCGCGACGGCGCTCCCCGAGGCCGCGAGGATCCGCCGGTACTCGGCCCACACCGGCGGATCCCCGGGCGTCGCGGCGGCGTAGGAATCGGCACGGTCGACCCCCATCGTGAACACCTCGTCGACGCGGACCGTCGCCAGTACGGCGGCGAGCACCTGCGCGACAGTCGGGATGCCGGGGGAGAGTTGCAGCGACACCAGCTCGGCGCGCGGACCACGGGCGTTGTCGGCCGGATAGTTGCCGTCGGCGATCAGCACCTTGGAATGGTGCCCGGCACGGGCGAGGACCCGGAGGATCTCGGGGTGGAGCAGGGGGGTGTCGAGCATCGCGGGGCTCCCACGGGCATCAGGCGGTGACGAGGCGGCGGAAGCTCTCGATCGTGGTCCGGGCGGCGGTCGGTCCGTCGGGCAGCGGCAGGATCTCGGCGGAGAGGTAGCCGTCGTACCCGATCGCCTTCAGCGCGCCCATCACCGGCTCCATCGGGGTGTGCCCCATCCCCGGCGCGCGGCGGTTGGAGTCGGCGAAATGGACATGGCCGACGAGCCGGCCGCAGGCGTGCAGCGCCGCACCGATGTCGGGCTCCTCGATGTTCATGTGGAACAGGTCGCACAGCAGCCGGACGTCGCCCAGCGTGTGTTCGGCCAGGAACGCCGCCGCGTCGGCCTGGCGGTTGAGAAGATTGCTCTCGTAGCGGTTGAGGGGCTCGTAGAGGAGGACCTGGCCGTGACTCCGCGCCCGGGCGGAGAGCCTCCCGAGCGCGTCGGCGAGGTGCGACAGCGCCTCGCCGCGCGGCACCTCCGGCCCGCTCGAGCCCTGGAGCGAGCCGACGATCGCCGGGGCCCCGAGACCCGCGGCCACGTCGACGATCCCGGCGATGAACTCCTCGGCGGCACGCCGGACCGCCTCGTCGGGATGGCAGAGGTGGATCCGGTGCCGCACCCAGCCGGCCCCCGTGCCGACCGCGGCCACGCGCAGGCCGGTGGCGGCGACCAGACGCCCGAGCCCGGGCGGAACCTCCGCGGCCGACGGCGGGAAGATCTCGATCGCGTCGAATCCCGCTGCCGCCGCCGTCGCGACCGCCGCCTCGGCACCGGCCGCCGACGGCGGCTCGTGGAGGACGAACGGCCCGTGGCGGGCTTCCTCGACCAGACAGACCGTGATCGCGCTCGACGGTGGCATCCGAACCTCAGGCGAGAAACAGCGGCTTCAGGTGACGGTCGAGGAGGTTGGTGGTGACCTCGCGGCCGACGACGGCGCGATTGGCGACCAGCAGGTCGGTGTACCGCGATCCCTGGGCACCGGCGACCTTGAACGACACGTGGAGCAACTGGCGGACGTGCGGATTGAAAGCGGGACTGCCGGGAACATGGCGCACCGCCGCCGCCATCCGCGCGCCGCTCCAGCCGGCGACCTCGGCGGCGGTCGGCAGACGCGCCACGTCGATGTCGATCACCGACGCATAGGGTGCGCACAGCTCGTCGACGTGGTCGCGGGCGTAGGCGTAGATCTCCTTGGCCAGTGCCAGCCCCGCGCCCCCCGCCTCGGCCAGGCCGATGATCTCCTCGAGCCACGTCGTGCCAGCGGTCTTGACGTGGACGCCGGCGTTGGTCGTGGCCAGGACGCGACGGATCACCGGGTAGAGCGTGAACTTGTCGCTCCCGGAGTGGACCGAGAGCTTGAGGCCTTCGGGCAGGCCGTACGCCTCGCGGGCATGGGCGAGCACAGCCACGTCGGTGGTGAACTCGCGCTCGAACGCGGCCACGTTGCCGACGTAGTCGACACCCTTGTTGAACCGGCCGGTGAACTTCGGGGCGATCGTTTGCAGGGGCACGCCCTGATCGGCCAGCAGGGCGAGGATCACGAGTAGGTCCGGCGGCGTCTGCGGCGCGTCGGTCTCGTCCATGCTGACTTCGATGACGACGTCGTCTCCCTTGGCGGCGCGGATCCGGGCCCAGATCGCCCCCGCCTCCCGGCAGGCCTCGAGGAACGCCCCGACGATCGCCGCCGCCCGGTCACCGTCGAGGTCGAGCGGCGCGGCGATCCCGGCCACCGCCACCGGCCGGCACAGCTCCGGGTGACGGGCGAGGAACGCGGCGACGTCGGCCGCGGGCGCCGGTCGCCCGATCGCGTCGGCGACGTCGATCGTAAAAAAGTCGCTCGACGCCAGGAACCGCTCGACGGTGTCGAGGCGGACGTGGTCGGCGTCGACGAACCAGGGGTGCGGCCAGCGCCGCGCGACCACCGCGGCGGCGGCGGCGGCCCGGACGCTCTCCGGCTCGGTGCCGAGGAAGGTGTGCTCGCGGTTCGACTTGTTCCACACCGGGGCGACGACGACGCCGGCGGCGGCGAGGGACTCGAACGCCGCCAACTGGGCTTCGGCCTGGTGGGCGAAGCGGTCGCCGACGCCGAACGACAGCCGCGGGAGGACGCGCATGGCAAGAGGCTCCGCGGGGCGCCGGTCAGACGTCGAGATTCTTGACGTCGAGGGCGTGCTTCTCGATGAAGTCGCGCCGCGGTTCGACCTTTTCCCCCATCAGCACGCGAAACAGGTCGTCGGCCGCCGCAGCGTCCGACATCGTCACGCGGAGCAGCGTCCGGTTGGCCGGATCGAGCGTCGTGTCGCGCAGCTCCTCGGCGTTCATCTCGCCGAGGCCCTTGAAGCGGGTGATCGACAGCCCCTTCTCGCCTGCGCGGCGGACCGCCGAGAGGAGGCTGCGCAGGTCCTCCAGGCCGATCGTGTTCTCGCCACGCCGCAGCGTGTAGCGTGGCTCCTCGGTCCCAGTCCGGTCCTGGGGGAGGAGCGCGTCGATGCCGAACCCCATCGCCGCCAGGTCGGCGAGCGCCGAATTGATGCTCCGCACCTCGTGGAGGTCGACGATCACCAGCTGGTCGCCGCCCCGCGCTCCCTTGCCGGCGTCGTCCTCGCGCCCGACCGCCAGCTCGCCACCGGCGGCCTCCTCCTTGCTTTTGACGAACGCCTGGAGCTGGTCGCGCGACGAGAACCAGCGCTCCTCGGCGCCGTAGTAGACGTGGAACATCGGCAGCCGCCCGGTCTCGGGGTCGCGCCGTGCGGCATGGTCACGGAGGCTGACGCCGCGGCGCTCCAGCGCCACCAGCGCGTCCTCGAGGCCCGACAGCGTGCGGCACAGCTTGTGCATCTCCTCGCCGGCGATCTCCCGGCCGTCGCCGGGGAGGAACACACCCTCGCCGAGCCCCTGGTCGAGGAGCTGGGTCTTCATCTCCTCTTCCGTCTGGACGTAGTACACCTGCTTTTTCGCCCGGACGCGGAACAGCGGCGGCTGGGCGACGTAGACGTGGCCGGCCGCGACCAATTGGTACATCTGCCGGTAGAAGAACGTCAGCAGCAGCGTGCGGATGTGGGAGCCGTCGACGTCGGCGTCGGTCATGATCACGACCTTGTCGTAGCGCCGCTTCGTGAGGTCGCTCTCGGCGCCGATCCCGACGCCGATCGCCGAGATCACGCTGCGCACCTCCTCGTTGGCCAGCACCTTGTCGTCACGGCTCTTGTAGGCGTTGATGATCTTGCCGCGGAGCGGAAGGATCGCCTGGTACTCGCGGTGCCGCCCCCCCTCGGCGCTGCCGCCGGCGCTGTCCCCCTCGACGAGATACAGCTCGCAGCGGGCGACGTCGCGGCTGGTGCAGTCACGGAGCTTGCCGGGCAGGCCGCCGCCCGACAGCGCCCCCTTGCGCTCGCGGAGGAGCTGCTTGGCCTTCTTGGCCGCCTCGCGTGCCTCGGCAGCCAGCACCCCCTTCTGGACGATCGCCTTGGCGTTCTTCGGATTCTCTTCGAGGTACCGGGTGAGGAAGTCGCCGACGGCCGAATTGATGATCCCCTCGACCTCGCCGTTGCCGAGCTTCGTCTTCGTCTGCCCCTCGAACTGCGGATGGGGCACGCGGACGGCAACGACCGCGGTCAGTCCCTCGCGGATGTCCTCGCCGGTGGGGACGAGATCCTTGAACAGCCCCGTCTTCTTGCCGTAGGCGTTGAGCGAACGCGTCAGGGCGGCGCGGAACCCGGAGACGTGGGTTCCCCCCTCGGTCGTCGAGATGTTGTTGACGTAGCTGTGGAGGTTCTCGGTGTATTCGCCGGTGTATTGCAGGGCGATGTCGAAGCCGACGCCGTCCTGCTCGCCGGTCAGCGCGATCACGTCGGGGTGGACGGCGTCGCTCGAGCGGTTGAGCCATTCGACGAACTCGACGATCCCGCGCTCGTAGCGGTATTCCTCCTTCTGCCCGCCGGCGGCGTCGGCGAACACGATCCGCACGCCCGAATTGAGGAACGCCAGTTCCTGGAGGCGGCGCGCGAGGATGTCCCAGGAAAACTTCGTCGCCGGGAAGATCTGTGGGTCGGGCTTGAACGTCGTCTTGGTGCCGGTCCGCGTGGTGGTGCCGATCGAGCGCACCGGGGCGGTCGGTTCGCCGCGCTGGTACTCCTGCTGCCAGAGGTGGCCGTCGCGCGAGACCTCGACCTCGCACCACTCCGAGAGGAAGTTGACGACCGTCACACCGACGCCATGGAGCCCGCCGGAGGTCTGGTAGGCGCCCTTCTGGAACTTGCCGCCGAACTTGAGGACCGTCATCACCCCTTCGAGGGTCGACACGTCGCGGTCCATCTCCTCGGAGAGTTGGGCGTGGCGCTCGACGGGGATGCCGCGGCCGTCGTCCTCGACGGTGACGCTGCCGTCGACGTTGATCATCACGCTCACGGTCCGGGCGTGGCCCGCCATGCACTCGTCGATCGAGTTGTCGACCACCTCGTAGACGAGGTGATGCAGCCCGCGCGCGGTGTTGTCGCCGATGTACATCCCGAACCGCTCGCGGACATGCTCGCGATCGGAGAGATGGAGGAGATCGGCGGAGGTGTAACCGGGTGTGGTGGCTGCGTCATCGGCCATGGTGGGATCCTCGTGCCATCGTGCTCAAACTGCGTCGCGGCTCGGGCCGTCGCCGGTCCCGGCGGGGCGGGGGGCGACGAACGCCGACAGCCGGCAGCGGATGTCGGTGATCGGCTCGTCGGGCAGCACCGCCGCCAAGCGCCCGATGATCTCCGCCTTGTGGAACCCCAATTCCTGTGCGGCGGCGGAGTGGCTGACGAGCACCTCGAGCACCCCCTTGCGGACGCGCCCCGGCACGACCAGCCCGAGCAGCGTTTGGGGCACCGCCAGGGGCCAGGCGGCGTCGAGCTGGCGCGGCGCCTGCTCGCGGTCGTAGCCGGTCCGAGCCAGCAGCCGGGCGAGCAGGTCGCCGACGGGACGCGGGCCACGGTCGCGGCGCGAGCGGCCCTGGGCGTCGGAAGCGTCGCTCATCGTGTCACCGAGTCGGGGGGTCGCGTCTGGAACCGCGCGAGGGCTCCCGCCGACCGGGAGGGAAACGGGAACCGCTCGCGCCCCGGGGTGGCCATCGTCTAGTCGGCCGCCAGGGGCATGATCACGTAGCCATACCCGTCGGTGGTGCGGCAGACGCAGGCACTCTGGGCGTCGGTGAGCTCGACCGTGACCGTCGCGGTCGGATCGAGCACGCGGAGGAAGTCGCCGACGAACCGTGGATCGAGCTTGATCCGCACCGTCGTGCCCGAGTGGTCGATCGGCAGTTCGATCCGGCTCTCGCCACTCTCCGCGGACCGGCCGGTGAGCACCAGTTGACCGGGCTCGAACGCGAACTCCACTCCCTTCGACTGCTCGTTGGTGACGATCGCCGCCTGGCGGACGGCCGCCAGCAGCGGACCGACGGCGACCGTGACCCGCGTCGCGTCGGTCCGTTCCGGGAGGACATCGCGCCAGCGCGGGAAACGACCTTCGACAAGCCGCGCCGAGATCGTGGTCGCTCCGCTGCGGACGAGAATCTCGGCGGGACGCACGGCGAAGTGGACCGGCTGATCGGCAGCTCCCAAACAGCGCTCGACCAGTTGCAATGCCCGGGCCGGCACGATCGGCTGACCGTCGGCCGGTCGACCACCGGCCACGGTGACCGGACCCTCCATCTTTGCCAACCGCCGGCCGTCGGTGCCGACGGCGATCACACTGCCGGCCGGGCCGCTGCCGGCGGCCAGCTCGACCAGCACGCCACCGAGGGCATACCGGCTCGATTCGCTGTCGGTGGCGAACACCGTGCGGCGGACGATCTCGCGCGCAAGAGCCGTCGTGAGCTCGTAGCACGGTTCACCGGGAAACGTCGCCACGGCGGGGAACTCGAGCGGATCCTCGGCCGGAAGCCGAAACTGGGACCGCGGTGCCTTGACGATCACGGCAGTTCCGTCGGACTCGATGTCGAACGTCGTCCCCGGCGGGCTTTCGCGGACGATCGCCATCACCCGGCCGGCCGGGAGCAGCACGGCCCCGGCGGCTCGCGTCTCGACGCCGTCGAGCGTCACGCGGATCCCCATCTCCAGATCGGTGGCCGAAACCACTGCCTGGCCACCGTCCGCCTCGAGCTTGACGTTGGTGAGGACCGGTTTGGGGGAGCGACTCGGAACCACAGCCGCGGCGCTCTGCAGGGCGGCCAGCAACGGCTCACGAACACAACGGACGTTCATGCCGACAGGCGTCCTCTCCGGATACCCCGAATGCAGATACCCCGAATGAAGGGTCTACGTCCACCAGGACGGGGTCGATGGGAAAACGCTCATTGTACCTGGTCGCGGGTCGGCGAAAAACCCTTGCGGGAGCCGCAAATCCAGCGGGTTCTCCTTCTGTTGATGTGTATTGAGAAACAAAGAAAACAGCAGGTATGTGCCACTGAGTACGAACACCACGTGTGCCAAAAGGGCAGCCCGTCATCGGCCTCCATCGTGGTGGCCATCCACGACCGCCGACGAAATCAGCGGATTTCACCCAGCTTCCCGGTTTCGAGGTTTCGTCGGAAGATTGTCGATTTCGAGGTGGATGGGTTGCGGTCAATGGCGACCACGTGATCGGTTTGCCGAAAGTCCTTGGCCAGAGAGATGACATCCCCTCGATGAAGCACGTCAGGAATCGTGCGAGGTGAGTCTTCGTGCCGTGGCGCCGCCATGGCGCGACCGATGCCCTCGAGGAGAAACCGACAACTCACCGCAACCAGCCGACTTCATGCCGGCACCAGCCGCAGCGAGGGAGCGGAGCATGCTCGCTTCGAGACGATGGCCACGAGACCCGGGCGACGAGACTGAGGCCTCAGGAACGAGGCCTCATGAACGAGATCACGCGAATCCTGGCCCGCAGGCCGCTGGCTCGGACGGCAAGGCCAGCTCACTGGGGCAGATCGTCATTCGACGACGATGTTGACCGTGCCGCCGGCGTCGATCCGCACCTTCCGCTTGAGATCGGTCTCCTGAAACGCCGCCGGGACGGCCTTGTAGCCGGCATCTGCGTCCGCCGCCTTGGCCTTCTCGGAACGGCGCAGCGACCACGCATAGTCGCCCGGAGGGGCTTCGCTTGAAAACGTGCCGTCGCCCGCCACCTCGGTACCGTAGGAGAATCCGGGTTTGAGGGGATGGAAGTGGACCATCACGTTGCCGACGGGCTTGCCGGCGGAAGTCTTCACGGTGCCGCTGAACGGTTTGCCCGCTGGGACGGTACCGGGATTGCCGGAGCATCCGGCCACGGCCGTCACCACCAGGATCATGACGGTGGCCACGACGTTGCCGGAGACAGGACCGCGCATCACGAAAGACCCTCGGGTGACACGACCCTGCGCGGGTCGATGGAAGACAGACCGTGCGGAAGAAAGATGCCGGCCGGTACGGCAGATGGGGCCGTACCGGCCGGCACGTCCTGTTGTGAGCTCAGTCAGCCGATGCCTGGACGCCGTCGTTGGCTCCGACGAGCCACTTCACCACGACGCCGTCGATGGTGTCGGCGACGAACCGCACCGAAGCGTCACCCATGACCGCCACGACACCACCCGGATGGAACGAGAACGGCTCGTCGTTGGGGCCGCAGTTGTTGGTCGACCAGGGACATTCCACCGGGCCGCCGATCGGGTTGGCGTAGTTGTTGATCTTCGCCGCCCGCGAGCCCGGCGCGATCGCGTTGCTCGGCCCGGAGTAGCCGTTTGTCGCCGCGTCAGGATCGATCCAGGCGTACACACGACGGCCGCCGGCGGATCCGGGCAGGGCAGAGCCGAAGTTCACCGGATCGGCTTGCCCGGTGCCCATCGGCGAGATCCGCGACGACAGCGCGCCGAACTTCGCCACGCTCGGGTGGGCCCGCCCCGCATCCTCGATGCAGAGGAACGTGTTGGCGGTTCCGTCGCTGATCCGCGACATCTTCCCGCCGCCACCGTCGCACGACAGACAGCCGCCGACGACCTGCGCCAGCCATGCGGTGGAGCCAGTTGGCACGGTGCGCTGCCCGTACAGCGGGTCGCCGGGGGTGCTGTTGACGTCGGAGATCGCGATGAACATGTAGTCGATGCCACCGTAGCCATGAACCGGGTCGCGACCGTCGTTGCCCAGCGGCGTCGACGGACAGACGAACGTGTCGATCTTCGTCTTGCCGGCGCGCTGGAAATTGACGTTGGAGGGATCGTCATACGGACGCCCCTTGGCGGTCGGATGGATCTGGGCGGTTCCCATCAGGAAATACTGGCCGCTGGAATGGAGCGTGGCCCCGAGAGCGGTCGGCAGCGTCGAGTGGTCGAGCAGGTTGTAGACACTCGTCTGCTCGATGTAGGGCAGAAGCAATGTCGGCGTGGAGTGGATCATGTACGTCGTCGACGAGGCACCGGTCGAATCGCACTGACCGGGGTGTGGAAGCCGCTTCATGCCCGACTCGTAGTTGTGGACACCAAGGCCGATCTGCTTCATGTTGTTGGTGCACTGGCTGCGCCGGGCCGCTTCCCGCGCGGCCTGGACGGCCGGGAGGAGCAGTCCGACGAGGGTGCCGATGATCGCGATCACGACCAGCAGTTCGACGAGCGTGAACGCCCGCCGTGAAACCGAATGACGCATGGATAACCTCGGATGGGTGAGGGACAATCGTCGCCGGTCGCGGTGCCGGACTTGGCTCCTTCCCGCGACGCGGTCAGACTAGGCGCCCTCGATGGAATACTCGTGAGGAGGGCGCGAGCGTTGTGTATGAATTCAGTCAGGATTCGGTGAGAGCCTCACGGAACCCTCGTGGTTCCCGGCGCAGTCAAGCCGGCACCGCACCGAGGGAGCAACCCACCACGGACCCGGTCATTTCCCAGTTTGCGGAGCCATCACGATGCCCTCCACCGCCCCGTTTGGCGACCGTCCCGTCCGCATCGCGGTCGTCGGCCTCGGCTTCGGCGCCGAGTTCATCCCGATCCACCAGCGCCACCCGCATGTCAAGCTGACGGCGATCTGCCAGCGCTCGCGCGACAAGCTCGACCAGATCGGCATGGCGTTTGGCATCGAGCGCCGCTACACGTCATATGCCGACGTCCTCCGCGACTCCGAGGTCGACGCCGTCCACATCAATTCGCCGATCCCCGACCACGCGCCGATGTCGATCGCCGCCCTCGAGGCGGGCAAGCACGTGATGTGCACCGTGCCGATGGCGACGAGCGTCGACGACTGCAAGAAGATCGTCGACCTCTGCGAACGGACCGGGCTCCGCTACATGATGGCCGAGACGGTCGTCTACGCCCGTGAGTTCCTGTTCATCAAGGAGCTGGCCGACCGTGGCGAGCTGGGGAAGATCCAGTTCCTCCAGGCGAGCCACCAGCAGGACATGGACGGCTGGCCCGACTACTGGCCCGGCCTGCCGCCGATGCATTACGCGACGCACTGCGTCGGGCCGTGCCTGGCACTGGAGCGCAAGGATGCCGCCGAGGTGAGCTGCTTCGGTTCGGGGCGGATCCGCGACGAGCTGATCGGCCGCTATGGCTCGCCGTTCGCGATCGAAAGCGCCCATGTCAAGCTGCACCGCAGCGACGTCGTCGCCCGGATCATCCGCTCGCTGTTCGACACGGCGCGGCAGTACCGCGAGAGCTTCGACGTCTACGGCTCGAAGAAGAGCTTCGAGTGGCAGTTGGTCGAGGGGGAGGAGCCGGTTCTCCACACCGCCAAGAAACCGGAGCCGGAGATCCCCGCCCGGGTGCCGGTGCCCGATTTTGCCCACCTGCTGCCCGAGCCGATCCGCCGGTTCACGACCGGCGGGGTGTACGACGCCGACGACCACCAGCACCTGTCGTTCACGCAGGGGGGCGGACATGGCGGCAGCCATCCGCATCTCGTCCACGAGTTCGTGACGGCGCTGGTCGAGGGGCGCGCGCCCTATCCCGATCACCGCCAGAGCGCCAACTGGACCTGCACCGGGCTGTTGGCACACGAGTCGGCCATGGCCGGTGGCGTGATCAAGAAACTCCCGGAGTGGACGCTCAGTTCCTGAGCTGACCGCCGCTTCAGGAACGCGCAGGAAACTCGGGCGGGAACGTCCCTTCGAGTGCCTTGTCGAGAGCGCCGTGGAACGCGCGGTCGTCGAGCGAACCACGCACGCTCTCCGCCACCTCCTCGGCTTCGGCCTTGCGTCCATTGACGGCGAGGATCGCGACCAGCGTGGCCGCGTCGCTGATGAAGGTCTGCCTCGCGAACCGCACGAGCTCCGGGCCGAACTGATTGTTCTCCTTGGCCATTTTTTGGTTGAGCGCGAGCATCTGCTTCATCTGCGCGACGTCGCTTTTCGGCGAGACGTATTTGGCGAGGAGCGCGTGGGCCTTGGCGTCGATCAGTGACCGCCGGGCAATCCCGAACACCGCGGCCGCCTGCTCGGGAGCGAGTTGGTCGAGCGTCTCGAACAGCTTCCGCGTCTCGGCCCGTTCGTCGAGCTTGTCGTTGAGCGCCGCAAACTCCTGAAACGCGGCGAATGCCCCCAGTCGCTCCCCCCCGGCGACCGCCCGTTGCCCGGCCGCATCGCGGGCCTGCCGGAGCGTCACCAGCGCCGGTGGGTACTGCTCGGCCAAGGTCAGCCAACTCGACAACGCGAACGACAGCCTGACCCCGGTCTGGCCTTGATCGAACTCGAGCGCGTGGTCGTGGTACCAAACGTGCTTCGCCAAGGCGCGGTCGTAGCGCTTCGCGCGGGTGTCGGCTTCGGCTTCGCGGAGGATCGCGGTCGGGTCGGGATTCTCCGGCGGCGTCCAGTCGTCGCCGCGGACAAGCGTGGCCGTGAGGGCCAGGGCGAGTGCGATCACGCAACGGCGCATGATTGGCTCCGGTGTTCGGGATTCGAGTCGGGCCCGTGACGCCGGCGGAGAGAATAGCACATGGGACGTGGGCATGCCCTCCGCCACGTGCTGCCGCGGTCGCGAGGCCGGAGGGAGGAGATCGTCCTGGTATTATCGCCGGCTCGGCCCGTGGGTCCACGGGCCCCGGAGCCAGAGCGCATGCCCGTCTCCCCCCCCCGTGCCACGTCGTCCGTGATCGGAGCGCTTGCCGCCACGCTGGCCCTCGTCGCAGGGCCCGCCGGCAGCGCCGGCGCCGCCCCGGCAGCGCCGATCCGCGTGTTGTTCCTCGGCGACCAGGGGCACCACGCGCCCACCGAGCGCCATGCCCAGCTCGAGCCGGTTCTCGCCGCGCGTGGGATTGAGCTGGTCTACACCGAAAACCTCGACGACCTCGCGCCGGCGACGCTCGCGGCCTACGACGTCCTCGCCGTGTACGCCAACATCGACGAGCTTCCCCCGGCCCGCGAAGCGGCGCTGCTCGACTTCGTCCGCGACGGCAAGGGGCTCGTGCCGCTCCACTGCGCCAGCTACTGCTTCCGCAACTCGCCAGCCTGGGTCGACCTCGTCGGGGCGCAATTCCAAAAGCACGGCGCGACCGAGTTTCGCACCGAGTCGGTCGCCCCCGACCACCCGATCATGAAGGGCTTCCAGGGGTTCTCGAGCTTCGACGAGACCTACGTCCACACGCGCCACAACCCGCGCGGCTGCACCGTCCTCGAGGAGCGCGTCGAGGGGGATCACCGCGAGCCGTGGACGTGGGTCCGCACCGAAGGCAAGGGGCGCGTGTTCTACACCGCCTGGGGCCACGACGAGCGCACCTGGAGCCACCCCGGGTTCCACAACCTCGTCGAGCGCGGGATCCGTTTCGCCGCCGGCACCGATCCGGCGGCGGCGGGGCCGTATGTCGACCATCCGGTGGTGACCCGTGCCGCCGCCGGGCTGGCGCCGTTCACCTATGAGTCGGCCAAGGTGCCGTTCTACGACCCCGATGCCTCGCAGTGGGGCAAGCAGCTCGAGCCGAAGACCACGATGCAGCAGGCGCTCGACCCCGAGGAATCGCGCCGCCACGCGATCACCCCCGAGGGCTTTGCCGTCGGCCTGTACGCCGCCGAGCCGCTCCTCGCCGCCAAGCCGCTGGCGCTGGCGTTCGACACGACGGGGCGGCTGATGGTCATCGAGAGCGTCGACTACCCCAACGACATCGTCCTGCCCGGCGAGGGCGTCGGGCGCGACCGGATCGTGATGCTCACCGACACCGATGGCGACGGCCGCGCCGATGCCCGCACGGTCTATGCCGAGGGGCTGTCGATCCCCACCAGTCTGCTCCACCACGGCCGTGGCTTCATCGTCGCCCAGGTGCCGTCGATGCTGTATCTCGAGGACGGCGACGGCGACGGCCGCGCCGAGATCCGCCGCGAGCTGTTCACCGGCTGGGGCACGCGCGACACCCACTCCGGCCCCAGCAACCTCACCTGGGGCTTCGACGGCTGGGTCTACGGGATGGTCGGCTACTCCGGCTTCGAGGGGGAGGTCGGCGGGGAGAAGCTGCGCTTCGGGCAGGGGTTCTTCCGGTTCCTGCCCGACGGGTCGAAGCTCGAGTTCCTCCGCAGCACCAACAACAACTCCTGGGGTTTCGGTTTCAGCGAGGAGGGACTTGTCTTCGGCTCGACGGCCAACGGCAACCCCAGCGAGCACATGCCGCTCCCGGCGCGGGTCTACGAGCGCGTCCGCGGCTGGAGCGCGACGACGCTCGGCGGGATCGCCGGGACGCCGAAGATGGAGCTCGCCCCGCGCGGCGACGGCGTGGCGCCGATCCGTCAGGTCGACCACCATGGCCGGTTCACCGCCGCCGCCGGGCATCGGCTCTATACGGCGCGCGCCTTCCCCGCGGAGTTTTGGAACCGCGCGGCGTTCGTCTGCGAGCCGACCGGCCATGTCGTCGCCACGTTCCAGCTCCAGCCCGTCGGTGCCGGCTTCCGCAGCCGGATGGCCTGGAACCTCGTCGCCAGCGACGACGAATGGTCGGCGCCGATCCAGGCCGAGGTCGGTCCCGACGGGGTCGTGTGGGTGATCGACTGGTACAACTACATCGTCCAGCACAATCCCACGCCCGCCGGCTTCGAGAACGGCAAGGGCAACGCCTACCAGACGCCGCTCCGCGACAAGACGCACGGGCGGATCTGGCGCGTCGGCCCCGCGCGGCTCGTCGGCCAGCCGCCGGCGGCACCACCGGTGCGGCCAGACGTCGCGGCGCTCGTCGCCGGGCTCCGCGACGACAACATGTTTTGGCGCGAGCGCGCGCAGCGGGCCTTGGTGACCCGCAGCGACGCCGCCACCGCCGTGCCGGCCCTGATCGGGTTGGTCCAGGCGCGCTCGATCGACGCGATCGGCCTCGATCCGGCGGCGATTCACGCCCTGTGGACGATGTCATCGCTCGGTGTGCTCGCCGGCCCCGGCACCGATCTGGGCGCTCTCGACGCCGCCCGTGGGGCGCTGGGGCATCCGTCGGCCGGGGTGCGGGCCACCGCCCTTCGCGTGCTGCCGCGCGACGAGGCGACGCTCGTGGCGGTCGACCGGGCCGAAGTCGGCGCCGATCGCACGCCGCTGGTGCGTCTGGCGCTGCTCGAGATGCTCTCGGAGTGCCCGTCGTCGCCGCTGGCCGGGGAGCTGGTGCGCCGGCTTCTCGCCCAACCAGGCACGCTCGCCGATCCGGTCCTCGCCGATGCGGCGACCGCTGCGGCGGCCGTGCATGCCGGCGACGTCCTCCCGTGGCTGCTCGGCACGGTGCCCAAGGCGGCGCATCTGCCCGCGGCCGCCGCCGTGGCCGCCCTGGCGGCGGTCGTCGCCGACGAGCCGGCCGTCGCGCCGTCGCCGCGGAAGCTCGCGCTGGTCGAGCGCGTCAGTGAACATGTCGCCCGCGGGGGTGACGGCGCCTTGGTCAACCGGATCGTCATCGGCCTCGAGCAGGCGCCGGCCGACGAGGCCGGGGCCTGCCTGGCCGGGCTCGCGCGCGGTTGGCCGCGGGGCACGGGGCTCGCCTTCGACGCCGCCGCCAGCGCCGCGATCGCCCGGCTCGTCGAGCGCCTGCCGCCGGCGGCACAGGGGCAGCTGGTGACGTTCGTGCAGCGCACCGGCAGCGACGTCCTCGACGCCCACGTCGAGTCGATCAGCCGGGCGCTGGTCGCGGTGATCGACGGATCGGGGAGCGACGCCGACCGTGGCGACGCGGCCGAACGGCTGGTCGCGCTGCGCCCGGCCGACGCGGCGGTCGTCGAGGAGCTGCTCACGCGCACCGGCGGGCGCACGAGCCCCCAGTTGGCGGCGCTGCTGGTGACCGCGGCGGCGCGGTCGCAGGCTCCGGAGGCGATCCCCGCGCTCCTCGACCGTCTCGGCGGCTTCACCCCCGCGGTCCGGGAAGCGGCGGTGCGCGGGGTGCTCGCGGCCCGCGACGGCGCCCAGCGGATCGTCGAACGGATGGAGGGAGGCAAGCTCGCCGCCGGCGACATCCCCTTGGTCGAGCGCAGCACGCTCTCGGAAAACCCCGACCGGCGCTTCCGCGACCGGGCGCGGAAGGCGCTTGCCAAGGCGGGTGGCCTGGCCGACGCCGACCGGCAGAAGGTGATCGACGAGGTGCTGCCGGTGGTGCTCGCGGGGGGCGACGTCGCGCGCGGCAAGGGAGTCTTCGCGCAGCAGTGTGCCAAGTGCCACAGGCATTCGGGGGAAGGGGGCCAGGTGGGACCCGACCTCACCGGGATGGCCGTCCATCCACCGCAGGAGCTGCTCGTCCACCTCCTCGATCCGAACCGTTCGGTGGAGGGCAACTTCCGCGCCTACACCGTCGCCACCGACGACGGTCGCGTGGTGACGGGGTTACTTGCCGCCGAGAGCCGGACGGCGATCGAGATCGTCGACGCCGAGGGGAAGCGGCACCCGATCCAGCGCGACGAGATCGAGGCCTTTCAGCCGTCGCCCAATTCCCTGATGCCCGTCGGGTTCGAGAAACAGATCCCGGCCGCCGGGATCGCCGATTTGCTGGCGTTCCTCACCGCGCGCGGGAAATTCGTGCCACTGCCGTTGGGGCCCGTGGCGACGGCGGTCAGCACCCGGGGGCTGTTCTACGCCTCGGAGAACCCGGTCGAGCGGCTCGTGTTTCCCGACTGGGCGCCGAAGACCTACGGCGGCGTCCCGTTTCACCTCGTCGACCCGCAGGGGGACACGCTCCCCAACGTCGTCATGCTCAATGGTCCGCAGGGCTACCTGCCGCCGAAGATGCCGCGGAGCGTGACGGTGCCCGTCGGTGGGCCGGCGCGGGCGATTCATCTGCTCGGCGGGATCGCCGGCTGGGGATTCCCCGCGATCGGCACGGGCTCGACGAGCATGATCGTGCGGATCGTCTACGACGACGGGGCGACCGAGGACCATCCGCTGGTCAACGGCGAGCACGTCGCCGACTACATCCGCCGCGTCGACGTGCCGCAGAGCACGTTCGCCGCCGACCTCGGCGGACGCCAGGTGCGCACGGTGCGCGTCGAACCGAAGCGGGCGGAGCCCGTGGCCCGGTTGGAACTGCTCAAGGGTCCCGACGGCACGGCGCCGATCGTGATCGCTATCACGGTCGAATCGCCGTGACGTGTCCCGCCGGACGGCGGCCGAATCACCTGACTTCGAGCAACTCGACGAGGAAGTGGAGCGTGGCGTCGGGCGGGATCACCGGCGGGGCGCCGCGCTTGCCGTAGCCGAGCTTCGCCGGGATGAGCAGCTCGATCATGCCCCCCTTACCGACAAGCTGCATCCCCTCGGTCCACCCAGGGATCACGCCGGAGAGCGGGAACTCGATCGACTCGCGGCGCTTGTAGGAGCTGTCGAACACCTTCCCGTCGTCGAGCCAGCCGTGGTAGTGGACCTTGACGGTGCTGCTCGACTTCGGAGAAATCCCGGTTCCCTTGCGGAGGACGCGGTATTGCAGACCGGACGGAGTCGCGGTGAAGGTCTTGAGGGCGTCGGCATCGATCTTCCCGGCGCCTTCGGGCAGCGACGGATGGGGAACTTCGGCGTCGGCGGCGTGCACGGCGGTCTCCGGGAAGAGGAGCAGGGAGGCGAGCAGGAGGGAGGCGGCGAAGCGCATCGGAAAGGGCTCCACGGGGGCGGCCGGTGACCGACCCCGACGGGGCCCTCCCAGCCGGTGGCGAGTATAGCGATCGGCACTGCCGTGTGGCGACGCGGTGCGCCGGGCCCGGCGGCCATCAGCGGGCCGCGAGGAGGCGCTCGATCTCGTCGGCGTCCATCGGCACGTGGCTGCAGAGATCGATCGGGCCCTGCTCGGTGACGAGGATGTCGTTCTCGAGGCGGACGCCGATCCCCTCCTCGGGAATGTACAGCCCCGGCTCGACCGTCATGATCCAGCCGGCGGCCAGCGGGCCGTCCTGCGGGGCGAGGTCGTGGACACCGAGGCCGAGCGAGTGGCCCAGGCCGTGCATGAAATAGCGGCGGCAGGCGGGCTCCTCGGCCGAGTCGCCGGCGCGCTCCTCGGCCGTGATCAGCCCCAGCCCGACCAGTTCGTCGGCCATGTCGATCTGGGCGGCGCGCTTCCAGTCGCGAATCCGCGTGCCGACGGTGGTCCGGGCGACGGCCCGGTCGAAGACCCGCTTCACGGCGTCGTAGACGGCGCGCTGCCGCGCGGTGAATCGGCCACTGACCGGATAGGTGCGCGTCAGGTCGGCGGCGTAATTGCCGTAGTTGGCGCCGACGTCGATCAGCACCAGGTCGCCGGAGCGGCACTCCTGGTCGTTGTCGAGGTAGTGGAGCACGCAGGCGTTCTTCCCCGACCCGATGATCGGCTCGTAGGCCATCCGCGCTCGCCGCCGGGTGAACTCGCCGACGAGCTCCGCCTCCAGTTCGTATTCCATCACGCCGGGGCGGAGCGCTGCGAGGACGCGCGACAGCCCGGCGGCGGTGATATCGATCGCCTGGCGCACGAGGTCGATCTCGATGTCGGACTTCGCCGCGCGCAAGCCGCGCATCACGGGCTGAAGCCGCTCGTAGCGGTGGAGCGGGTAGCGGTGCATCAGATCCCGCGCCAGCCGCAGGTCGCGCGGTTCGATCTCGGTGCTCGAGCGCTCGTGCTCGTTGGAATCGATCCACACCCGGTCGCAGTCGCAGAGCAATCCGTGGAGCACGGTCGGCAGCTCGGTCAGCCAGCGCACCTTGGCGATCGCGGAGATCGCCGTGGCCTTCTCCTTGGAGAGTTTTTCCCCCTCCCACGTCGCCAGCAGTTCGTTGGGCTGGCGGATGAACAGGATCTGGCGCTGGGCCGGATCGATCGCGTCGGGCGCGAGCACCAGCACGCTCTCCTCCTGCTCGATGCCCGTCAGCCAGAACAGATCGGCGGCGGGGGCGAGGCGGAGCGTGCCGTCGCCGTTGGTCGGCAGCACGTCGGCGGCGTGGACGACCACCACGCTCCGCGGCGGGAGCAGGGCCCGCAGCCGGTCGCGGTTGACGCAGAACAGCGCGGCGTCGATCGGTGCGTGCCGCATGGCGGGCCCCCCGTCGTGTCGCGCGGGGATTCCCTCACCCCGCTGGTGAGATCGTAGCCCATCGCCCTTGGCGTTTCCCGCGGTCTACTGAGTGGACACTGGCCTCAGATGGCTTTGTCCATGGACAGCGAGGATCGGCCGCGGGATGCGGCCGACGGCGACCCGGGAAACCCTTGGCGTTTCCCGCGGTCGCCTGAGTGGACAAAGGCCAGGGATGGCTTTGTCCACGGAAAGCTAGATCAGCGGTAGGCAGGGTAATACTGCTGCGTTGCCTGTGGCTGAGGAGTGGCCTGGTAGACAGGGTAGGCCTGCTGCGGCGCCGGTGCCGGTTGGTAGGTCTGGTACTGCGCCGGTGGCGCGAAGGACTGCTGCGGCACGCCCGGCTGGGCGTAGCCTTGTCGGGAGGCAAACTGGGCCGCGGCGCGACGGGCCTCGGATTCCACCTGCTGGCCGACGACCGCGGCGCGGTCGGCGTTGAAGGAGAAGCTGGGCAGCCCGTTGACCCAGCGGATCGAGAGCACGCCAGTGGCAAGGAGGATCGGGATCGCCAGGATCAGGAGCCGCGTCCCCCAGCGGCTGGTGGCGACCTTCTGGACCGGTGCCGGCATTCCCATCGTGGCCAGACCGACGGCCTGCTGGGTGATCGACTTCTTCGACGACTTGCGGCTGGCCATCAGGTCTCTCCCTGGGGACTCGTCCGGTGGTTGGATCGGCCGCATCCCGGTACGGATTGAGAGACGGGCGACCGCGACCGCACGCTCTACCACGAGAGGCGCCGGCAAAGCCAGCGGTCTTTTGCCCAGATTCCGCCGCAGTCCCGGGCCGGCTACGCCAGCACGGTCGCGATCGGCTTACCGCCGCCGCCGATCTTGAACGGGCGGCCATTGGGGGCGATGAACTCGCGGTCGAAGGGCAGCCCCGCCGCCGCAGCGATCGTCGTGTTGAGATCGGCCACGCTGACGCCGTCGGCCGCCGGCGAGTGGCCGCGCTCGTCGCTGGCCCCGTGGACGACCCCGCCGCGGATCCCGTGGCCGGCGAGGACCGCGGAGAACACGCCCGGATGGTGGTCGCGGCCGGCGTTCTCGTTGATCCGTGGCGTCCGGCCGAACTCCGAGACCAGCACCACCAGCGTCCCGGCGGCCAGGCCGCGCTCCTCGAGATCGGTCAGCAGCGTCGCCATCGCGCCGTCAAGCTGCGCCGCCTTGGCGGGGAGCTCGTCGAACAGCTCACGGTGCATGTCCCAGCCGCCGAACTCGACCTCCACGAACCGCACGCCCGCCTCGACGAGTCGCCGGGCGAGAAGGCAGCCCTGGGCGAAGGCACTGGCGCCGTAGCGCTCGCGGATCCCCTCCGGCTCGCGCGACAGGTCGAAGGCGCCGAGGTCGTCGCTGCCGAGGAGGCGGACGGCCTCGCGGACCATCTGGTTGTAGGCCTCGACCTGCGGGCCGGCGTAGGCGCGGCGGAAGTCGCGGTCGATGCGGTCGGCGAGCGCCAGCCGGCGCTCGAAGTTCTTCTCCGACAGGTAGCCGGGCCGGCGCGTGTTCTCGAGGCCGAGCTTCGGGTCGGCAACGGGGACCGGGGCGAGCTTGGGGTCGAGGAAGCCGGCGCCGGGATGCTCGTTGCCGTTGCCCACCAAGACGTACCCCGGCAGGTCGCCGGCGCGCTTTCCGGCGGCGTGCAGCGCCCAGGCGCCAAGCGCGGGGTGCTGGATGCTCCCCAGCGGCGCGTAGGCGGTGCGCATCGTGTACACGCCCGGCTCGTGGGCGCCGGTCTCGGTCGACAGGCTGCGGACGATCGCCAGCCGGTCGGCGAGCGCGGCGAGGCGCGGCAGGCCGGCGCCGAAACTCACCCCGGGAACCGCCGTGCCGATCGTCCGCGTCTCCCCCTGCTCCTCGCGCCCCGGCTTGGGATCGAAGGTGTCGATGTGGCTCATCGCCCCCTTCATGAACAGGCAGATGACGTTGGCGTGGGCGGGCTTCCCCCCGGCCGCTACCGCTCCGCGCGTCGCCCCGGCCACGGTGTCGAGGAATCCGACGCCGAGCGCGGCGCGTGCGGCGTGGGCCAGGACCCGGCGCCGGGTGGAGCGGTCGTCGAACGAGCGGCTGCGGATCGAGCGGTCGGTCATCGGAGATGGCTCGCGGTGGGAAGGGCCGTGGACACGGTGGTTGGCCGGGGGGTGCGGATGCCGGCGGACGGTGAAATCTGCGGCGTTTCCCCGGCGCGCCCGGGTGGACGAAGGCCATGGCCGGCTTCGTCCACCGACAGCGACGGTCACTACTGGATGAACAGGAACTCGCGCGTGTTGAGCAGTGCCCAGATGACGTTTCCCACGCCCGTCGCGGGATTGTCGGCGGACGTGATCTCGGCGATCGCCAGGCGGCGGTCCTCGGCGTCGGGGGTCCGCGAGAGGACCGACAGGAAGATCACGTCGACCGCCGCGCGCGGATCCCCGGCGACGATCTCGCCGTGGATCACGCTGCCGCGCTCGAGCATGGCATGGGTGATCGGGCCGTTGAACATCGCGAGCATCTGCGGGATCGTCGCCACGGTCCGTCCCCCCTCGATGCTCTCCCGGTCGCTCTGGCCGAACTGCCGGAGGAAATGCCCCAGCGGCAGCGGCGTCGGCAGCTCGCTGGCGCGGGCCAGCACCTGCCCCTGGTAGCCATACTGCTTCTGGAGCTGGAGCTTGGTCTGCCGGGGACCATAGGCCGACAGGTAGCGGCGGTAGGCCCGTTCGGCGTCGTCGAGCGAGACCTTCCCATGGGCGAGGTCGAGATCGGCGGCAGCGGCGAATGCGTCGGCCGTGGGCCGCTGGTAGTCCCACGGGTCGGCGGCGACGAGCGTCAGGATCGAGTCCCAGAGCTGCTCGGCCGTCATCCGCTTCAGGGCCGGGCCGGGAAAGGCGAACGGCGTGCCGGCGGCAGGATCGTGGACGACGGCGCGCCGGGCGAACGTTCCGGTCGAGACCAGCACGCGGACGAATTCACGGAGGTCGAAGTCGAGCTCGAGCACGAGGTCGGTGAGGTGCTCGAGCAATTCGGGGTGGGAGGGGGGATTGGCGGCGCGGAAGTCGTCGACCGGCTCGACGAGCCCGACCCCCATCACCTTCTTCCACAGCCGGTTGGCGATCGTCCGGGCGAATTGGCGATTGTCGTGGTCCGTGACCCAGGCGGCGAAGCGCTCGCGGCCGTCGGCGCCCTCGGCGGCACTCGGCACCTCGCCCCACAGGACCTTCGGCGCGACGGTGTCGTTCGGTGCCGCGTCGTCGTACTTGTAGTCGTGGGGGAGACGCAGCGGCTGGTCGTGGTGGCTGACGATCGCGCCGTTGGCCTGGAGGAACTGGATGAACCCGTTGTCGACCTTGCCATCGCGCGCCTCGCGCCGCGCCGCGAGGACCAGGCCGCGGATCGCCTTGGCGGTGGCGTCGGTGCGCAGCGCCTGGCGCTGCTCCTTGGGCAGCTTGCCGCCGAACCCGCCGCGCGTCCCGGCGGTGAACGCCGCCAACTCGTAGAACTGGTGCTGCGTCCAGGAATCGAACGGATGGTCGTGGCACTGGGCGCAGCCGATCTGCGTGCCGAGGAACACCCGCACCGTGTTGTCGACATACGGCAACGGCATCCCCAGGTCACGGAGCTGGAAGCCGACGGCGGGGTTGTCCCACACCTTGCCGTCGGCGGTGAGCATCTCGTGGACCCACTGGTCGAACGGCCGGTTGGCGGCGATCGAACGCTTCACCCAGTCGAGGTAGGGCTCGCAGAACAAGGCGCGCTGCGGCCGCTCGGTGAGCCGGAGGATGTCGGCCCAGTAGTTGTAGAAGTGGCTGACGTAGTCGGGGCTCCCGAGGAGATCCTCGACCAGCCGGGCGCGTTTCGCCTTGTCGTCGTCGGCGAGGAAGGCGACGGTCTCGTCGTGGGTCGGGATCCGGCCCCCGAGCTCGAGGTAGATCCGCCGCACGTAGCGCGCGTCGTCGAGCGGCCGGCTTCCTTCGACGCCGCGCGCCTGCCAGCCGGCAGCGACCAACTCGTCGATCCGCGCCGCGGCAGCGGCCACCGCCGCCCGCCGAGAGCGGTCGACCGGGGCGATGTCGAGGACCGTCCCGCGCGGCTCGTCGGTGACCGCCTTGGGCAGGCGCGACGGGGGCACGGCCTGGCGCCGGGGAACGGGTTTTCGTTCCGCGGCGCCAGCCAGCCCCGCGGCGACCGTGCCGACCATGGCCATGGCCGCCAGCCACGGCAGCACACCGGGGCGGGCGATCGGAGCGCGGTCAGGTGGCAAGGGACGAGAGGTCATCGTGTCGGTTCCACGGGGAAGCCATGGGGCCGGCCGGGCCGCGCACCCCGTCTCGGCAGAATTCGGCGCGGTCAGGGCTTCGGCTTGATGCCGGCCTTGAACTCCTCGAGCGAGAGCTTCTTGTCGGAGTTGGTGTCGAGCCGCCCGAACCGCCGGTCGGCGTTCTCGAGCTGCTTGTCCTTGAGCTTCGCCTTGAATTCGTCGAGCGACAGGAATCCGTCGCCATTGCTGTCCTTGCGCTTGAACGTTTTCTCGGGGTCAGGGGCCTTTTTGTCCTGGGCAAGCGCCGGCAGGGACACCGCGGCACAGCCGAGAAGGACAGCCAGGAAAGTCACGTGCAGCATCGGTTGATCCTCGGGGTGGTGGCCGCTCGGGCCCACTCAAACAGAACGTGCCACCCGGCTCCAGGTAGCGACGGCCGGCCAGAAGTGCATCTTCAGGCCTCGGCCGCCGGCACTCAAGCCGGTTTTCCCGGCACAAACGCCTGGCGCAGCCGGAGGAGAGCCTCGTCCAGCCGTGGCGTGGGGCAGGCCATGTTGAGCCGTATGAATCCCGGGGCGCCGAATTCGTGCCCGTCGGAGGTGCCCAGGCCCGCAGCCTCGCAGGCGGCCTGGGGATCGGCGACGGCGCTGGCGCGGCAGTCGATCCAGGCCAGGTAGGTGGCCTGCGGGGGGATGCACGCCAGACCGGGGATCGCGGCCACCGCCTCGACCACCCTCCGGCGATGGTCGCGAAGCAGGGCCACCAGCCGGCGCCGCCATGGCTCGCCATGGTTCCAGGCCGCCTCGGCGGCGGCGTAGCCGAGGGGATTGACCATCGGCAACAGTCCGCTACCGGCGGCCCGCCACCCGCGGCGTGCCGCGTCATCCGGCACGATCGCCGCGGCGCAGCACAATCCGGCGATGTTCCAGGTCTTCGACGGAGCGACGAGCGTCACCGCGCGGCGCGCGGCCGGGTGGTCGAGGCTCGCGAACGGCACGTGGACGGGGCCGCCGGCATCGTCGTCGAGGAGCAGGTCGGACCAGATCTCGTCGCTGACGACCGTGAGGCCGTGACGTTCGGCGAGGTCGGCGATCTTCACGAGCTCGGCAGCCGGAAACACCGTGCCGGTGGGATTGTGTGGATGGCACAGCCACACCAGCCTGGTCCGCGGCGAAACCGCGGCGGCGAGGGCGGCGTGGTCGATCGACCAGCCGTGGCCGTCGCTCGCCAGCGGCACGCGCAAAAGCCTCCGGCCGGCGCGGCCGGGAAGCGAGAGGAACGGCGGATAGACCGGCGTGAACGAGATGATCTCGTCGTCGGCCGCGGCCAGCAGCCGCGCCGCCACCGCCAGGCCGGACACGACACCGGTGATGCCGATCACGTGGGCCGGGTCGATCACCCAGCCGAAGCGGCGCTCGAGATGCCCGGCGAGGCTCGGGGCGAACCCCGGGGGATCGGCGGTGTATCCGAAGACACCGTGGTCGACGCGCCGGTGGAGCGCCTCGAGCACCGCCGGGTCGGTGCGGAAGTCCATGTCGGCCACCCAGACCGGCAGGATGTCGCCGGGCCAGCGATCCCACTTCTCGGACCCGGTGCCGCGGCGGTCGGGGCAGTCGGCGAAGGCGGGGTCGGTCATCGGGTGCGAGGGGGCAGGCAGGGCGCGGACGGCTGGTGAATCACCGACAATCGATCGTTGCAGGATCCCTTGTAACAGATCACCACCCCCGCCGTGATCCTGTCGGCCGGGGGACGTGAAGCCCCCGGATCGGCCCCGAGGACGAGCCGATGGAATCGCCCGACGACCGGCAACGCTGGGTATTGGCGCTGCTCGCCGCGCACGAGCAGGCGCTCCTTCGCCATGCCTGCCGGCTGCTCGGCGATGCCGACGCGGCCCGCGACGCCGTTCAGCACGCCTTCGTCCAACTCTGCGCCCAGTCGCCTGCGACGCTCGGCGACCGCGCCGTGCCCTGGCTGTTTCGTGTCTGCCGCAACCGCGCGATCGACCACCTCCGCCGCGCCGGCCGCGAGCGCTCCTTCGCCGACCTCCCCACGGAGTCCACCGCCATGCCGCCATCCGCCCAACCGACCGCGCGCGAAACCGACCCGGCGGCCAGTGCCGAGACCGCCGACCTGGCCGGGGTTCTCCGCGGGCTCCTCGCCACGCTGCCGCACCTCCAGGCCGAGACCCTCGATCTCTGGGCGGCCGGTCTCTCGTACCGCGAGATCGCCGCCGTCACCGGGAAGACCGAGGGCCACGTCCGCGTGCTGGCCCACCGCGGCCTGGCGGCGCTGCGCGCCAATCCGCTCGTCCGCGACCTGCTCCCCACCCCCGTCGCTCCTGAGGTGCACCGATGAGTGCCGACGATCCCCGGACCGCCGCCCCGCTCCCCGACCCGCGCGAGGTCGAGGAGAGCCTGCTGTCGGCGCTCGCCCTCGACGAGCTCACTTCCGCCGAGCGCGCCCGCATCGAGGCCCGTCTGGCGGTCAGCGCCGCCGACCGAATCGCGCTCGACGAACTGCGGGCGATCGGCCGGGCGCTGCGCGGCTCGGCACCCGCCGGGGAGCCGAGTGCCGTGCTCCGCGCGGCGGTGGTGGCGGCGCTGGGGGAGGCGCCAGCGACGAAGCGGTCCCGGTCACCGCGGTCCGCGTGGCCGTGGCTCCTCGCTCTCGGTGCAGTCGCGGCGAGCGTGGTCGTGGTGATCGCCCTGCCGGGGCGCGTCGCGGGCGAGCGGCAGGTGGCGTGGCTCGGGCGCGAGCCCGAGCCGGTCACCGCGAGCGATGGAGCGCCGGCGCCAGCCGCGGCCCCGGAACCGACCGGCGGTGAACGGCGTCAATCGGGCGCCGCGGTCGTGGCCGCCACGCCGGTGACCGAAGTCGACGAGAAGGCCGCGGCGGCTCCCGTCGACCGCGAGAGCCAGGTGCACGGCAAGCGACTCGAATCATTCGCGTTCGCCCCGGCCGATGCTCCCGGTCTCGCGGCGCAGGCCGAGTCGGCACGGCCGATGGCGACGTTCCCGGCACGTTCCGGGGCCCCGGGCGGGGGGGTCGGTTCCGGCGTTGCGACGCCTGGGTATTTTGGAACCGGGCTCGGCGGGGCGGCGCGCCTCGAAGCACCCGGTCACGGTGGCAGGGAGGCCGAGGAATTCGCCGAGGCGGGTTTGTTCCGGCGGGGCCGGCCGATGCCGGCAGGTGAGCGTTTCGCCCGGTTCGTCGAGAATCCGTTCCAGGATCCGCAGACCGCTCCGCTGTCGACGTTCTCGATCGACGTCGACACCGCCTCCTACACGATCGTCCGCCGGTTCCTCGCCGCCGGGCAGCGCCCGCCGGCCGACGCGGTCCGGCTCGAGGAGCTGGTCAATTACTTCCGCTACGCCGATCCCCCGCCGCCGGCCGGCGGCGACCCGTTCGCCGTCCGCCTCGAGACGGCCGCCAGCCCATGGCGCCCCGAGCACCGCCTCGTCCGCGTCGCCCTCAAGGGGCGCGAGATCGCCGCCGCGACGCGCCCCGCGGGCAACCTCGTGTTTCTCGTCGACGTCTCCGGCTCGATGCGCGACCCTGACAAGCTGCCGCTGGTGAAGCAGGCGCTGCTGTTGCTCGTCGACCAGCTCCGCGAGGAGGACCGGGTGTCGATCGTCACCTACGCCGGCGACGCCGGTCTCAAGCTCCCGGCCACCGGTGGCGACCGGCCGGAGGCGATCCGCGGCGTGATCCGGTCGCTCGATGCCGGCGGCTCGACGCACGGCAGCGCCGGCATCGAACTGGCCTACGAGGAGGCGAAGCGGCACTTCGTCCCCGGCGGTGCCAACCGGGTGATCCTCTGCACCGACGGCGACCTCAACGTCGGCATCACCGACGACGCGGCGCTGGTGAAGCTGATCCGGGCGAAGGCTGCCGAAGGGACGTTTCTCACCGTCCTCGGGTTCGGCCAGGGAAATCTCCAGGACGAGAAGATGGAGAAGCTCGCCGACAACGGCAACGGCCTGTACGCCTACGTCGACTCGGTGCGCGAGGCGCGGAAGGTGCTCGTCGAGCAGCTCACCGGCTCGACGGTGACGATCGCCAAGGACGTGAAGATCCAGGTCGAGTTCAACCCGGCGCTGGTCGCGTCGTACCGGCTGCTCGGCTACGAGAACCGCGTCATGGCAACGCGCGACTTCGCCGACGACACCAAGGACGCCGGCGAGATCGGGGCCGGCCACGGCGTGACGGCGCTGTACGAATATGTCCCGGCCGGAGCCGATGCCGGCCAGCCGGCGGAGCTGAAATACGGCCCGCGGCTGCCGGTCCGCCCCCGCCCGGAGGCCGAGGGGCCGGCGTCGCGGGAGCTGCTGACGGTGAAGCTGCGCTACAAGCAGCCGGAGGGGCGCGACAGCGTCGAACGGGAGTTTCCCCTCGTCGATGCCGGCGGGTCGTTCGACTCGGCGTCCGACGACCTGCGCTTCGCGTCGGCCGTCGCCGCGTTCGGGATGCTCCTCCGCGACAGCGCCCATGCCGGCGACGCCACGCTGCCGCGCGTGGCCGAGATCGCCGGGGGGGCGATCGGTGCCGATCCCGGCGGGCTGCGCGCGGAATTTCTCGACCTCGTGCGCCTCGCCGGCGGGGTACGGCCGCCCCGGGAGTGAACGCCGCGCCACCTCGGCGGGCGGCTGGGTGGCCTCGAGCGCCGTGCGCAGCGCCGTGACGAGATGGCGGAAGCGCGGCAGGTCGACGCGGTTTCCCGGCACGCGACGGTGGGTCGGCAGCGCCAGCGACAGGCAGGGAGGCCGCCAGGGGAGGAGGAGGGGGCGCAGCGTCGCGGCCGACAGCGCCGCGAACGAGACACCGGGCACGGTCACGCCACCGGGGCCGGGAACGGAGAGCGGAGGGGCTGGGACGACGGCCATCGACGGGTCTCCGGAGACGCGCGGCGACCATGCCCGGTCGGCCGGGGGTGTGGCCGATCCCCCTCCACGATCGGCGCGGACCGCGCCCGCGGCAACAACCCGTGCCGCCGTCGCGCGCCGCGGCAAGACAGTTGCGCCGCGCCGGTCACTCGTGGTGGCACTCGACGATCCGCTCGACCCCGGGAAACTCGGCGAGGCGCGCCAGCACGTCGCGCCAGCCGGGCTGGTGGGTGCTCCCGATGCACAGGCACTCGCCGGCCGTGGCGCCGACGCGTCCGCGCGACCCGGGCATGAACTCCACCGACCGGTCGATGCGGCGGATCGCATCGCGGGTGGCGGCGGTGTCGGGGATCGCGAATTCGTACGACACCGCCACGCGCCCGGCGCCGGTGCCGCGCAGGCCCTCGTCGTCGATCGTCGTCAGGTCGATCGCCACGACGGCGGGCGCGCGGGGGCGTCCGCACCCGCCCACGACCGGCAGGGGCAGGGCCGCCAGGCAGCCGGCGGTGGCGCGGCGTCGCGATAATCGCTCGTGGTCCACGGGTGCCTTCCGACGGGAACGATGCCTCGACCGACAGCCTACCGCGACGGCGCGTCGGGAGAGGCCGATGGGGTGGAGACGGTTGGTGGGGAGGTAGCGGACACGTTGTGGGGCGTGGACAACCGCGCGGGAGTCTGCCGAAGACCACTCCTGGGTCGGGGCGGGAGTCCGCGGGGTCTCGGCCGGTCGGAGAGATCGTGATGACGTTGCCGGTGGAAACGGGACGGGCAGGCACCGCGGTGCCGGTGTGCCAGACCCTCTCGCCAGCGTGGGTCGCGGGCGTCGCCGACCTCCTCGAGGCGCTCGTCGCCGCCGGCGAGGAGCGCTTTTTCCACCCCCATCCGTTCGATCACGCCACGCTCCGCCGGCTCGCCATCGCCACGCCGGCGGGAGACGAGTACCACGTCGCGGTCACGCGGAGCCGGGTCGTGGCCTATGGGCTGCTCCGCGGTTGGGGCGAAGGGTTCGCCGTGCCGAGCCTGGGCCTGGCCGTCCACCCACAGGCGCGCGGGGCGGGCGTGGCGCGGCGGATGATGGCCCATCTCCACGCTGTCGCGCGCCGCCGCGGGGCGAACCGGGTGCGGCTCACCGTCGTCCGCGGCAACCGGCCGGCACTGGCGCTGTACGAGTCGCTCGGCTACCGGCTCGAAGCCCTCGACGAGCGGCGCCTCGTCGGCGTCGTCGATCTCGAACACCGTGCGGAGGAGCAGGCGGCATGAAGGGGCGGATCGCGATCGCCGAACCGGATCTGTCGGCCCTCGAGGAGGAGTACGCGCTGGCGGCGATCCGCAGCCGCTGGATCTCCTCGACCGGCGAGTTCCTCGACCGCTTCGAGCGCGAGTTCGCCGCGGCCTGCGGCGGCGGCGAGGCGATCGGGGTCAGCAACGGCACCACGGCGCTCCACCTGGCGCTCGAAGCGCTCAACGTCGGTCCCGGCGACGAGGTGATCGTCCCGTCGATGACCTACATCGCCACCGCCAATGCGGTCCGCTACTGCGGCGCCGAGCCGGTGTTCGTCGACGTCGAGCCGTCGACGTGGTGCCTCGACCCGGTGCGCGTCGAGGAGGCGATCACGCCGCGGACGAAGGGGATCATCGCCGTCCACCTCCTCGGCCATCCGGCCGACATGGACCCGCTCCTCGACCTCGCCGCGGTCCACGGGCTGTGGGTGGTGGAGGACGCGGCCGAGGCGACGTTCGCGACCTACAAGGGGCGGACGACGGGAAGCCTGGGACGAATCGGGACCTTCTCGTTCTACGGCAACAAGGTCCTGACCTGCGGCGAGGGGGGGGCGGTGACGTTCCAGGACCGGTCGCTGGCGACGCGGTTGCGGATGCTGCGCGGCCAGGGGATGGATCCACGCCGCCGCTACTACTTTCCGATCGTCGGCTTCAACTACCGCCTCACCAACGTCGCCGCCGCGATCCTCTGCGCGCAGCTGGAGCGCCGCGAGGCGATCGTCGGCCGCCGCCGCGAGATCGTCGCCCTCTACGAGTCGCGGCTCCGTGGCGTGGCGGGGATCACGCTCCGCGCCGACGCCCCCTGGGCGGTGACGTCGCCGTGGATGTTCTCGGCGCTGGTCGATCCGGCACCGGGCATCGACCGCGACGGAGTCGCCCGCCGCCTGGCGGCGGAGGGGGTCGAGACCCGGCCGCTGTTCGTGCCGATCCACACGCTGCCGCCGTACCGCGTCGACCATGCCCGGCGCGGCGGCGAACTGCCGGTCACGGCGCGGCTGGGAAGCGACGGGCTGATGCTCCCGACCCACACGCTCCTGTCCGACGCCGACGTCCACGACGTCTGCGACAGGCTCATCGCCGCCGTCACCGCCGGCCGGCCGGGACGGCTCCGCGCCGCCTGAGCGGATCGGTCAGGCGAACAGATCGTCGACGGGGCGCCCCTTGCCGTCCTCGGTGGCGTAGAACGGCCGCCCCTCGATCTCGAAGGCGGTGGCGGGATCGACGCCGAGCGCGGAAAACAGCGTGGCGTGGAGATCGGCGATGGTCACCGGATTCTCGACCGCCAGGCAGGGGCGCTCGTCGGCGGTCCGGCCGTAGACGCTGCCGCGTTTCACGCCGCCGCCGAACAGGACGACCGTCGAACCGCCGGTGAAGTGGCGGTGCTGGCCGTAGTGGGCCGGCTCGAGGAGGAAGTCCTTGGGGCTCTTGGCCTGGTCGGTGGCCGTCGAGCCGGGCCGCCCCTCGGTGATCATGTCGCGGCTGAACTCACTGGCGATCACCACCAGCGTTCGGTCGAGGAGGCCGCGGGCCTCGAGGTCACGGACCAGCGCCGCGATCGGCCGATCGATCTCCCCGTGCATCCGCGCCACCGTCTCGTGGCCGCGCTCGTGGGTGTCCCAGTGGAGGAACGGGACGTATTCGGTCGTCACCTCGACGTATCGCGCCCCCTGCTCGACGAGGCGCCGGGCGAGGAGGCAGCCGCGGCCGAACCGGCCGGTGTCGTAGCGCTCGACGACCTCTTTCGGCTCGAGCGTGATGTCGAACGCCTCGCGCTCCCGCGACGACAGCAGACGGTGGGCGTTGTCGACGCTGCGGAGGAGCGATTCCTGGTGGTAGTCGCTGGTGAACTCGCGCCGGGGTGAGGCGGCGAAGAGCTTCTTGAAGTGCCGCTCGCGGGCGGCGAACCGGTCGCCGTCCATGCCCTGCGGGGGGCGCACGGCCAGCGCCGCCTCCTCGGGGAAGGGGAGGTTGAGCGGGGAGAATTCGCTGCCGAAGAACCCACCGGTGGTGAACGCCTTGATCTCCTCGTTCTCGCCGATCCCCTCGAGCCGCTGGCCGATGGTGACGAACGGGGGCATGGTGGCATTGCGCGGTCCGAGGACGCGCGCCATCCACGCGCCCAGGTGCGGGCAGGCGACCGTCTGCGGCGGGACGTAGCCGGTGTGCCAGTGGTACTGGTGGCGCGAGTGGAGGATGCTTCCCAGGTCGGGCTGGACGTGGGAGCGGACGAGCGTGCCGCGGTCGAGGACCGAGGCGATCTCGCCGAGCCCTTGGCAGATCCGCACGCCGTCGATCGCCGTGGGGATCGACGGGAACGTGCTGATCACGTCGGCGACCGCCAAACCGGGCTCGAACGGCTTGTAGCGCTTCGGGTCGAACGTGTCGGGGGCGGCCATCCCGCCGGCCATCCACAGGACGATGATCGCGTCGGCACGGGCCGCCGGCACCGGTGCGGCGCCGAGCAGCCGGCGCGGTTCGGGCAGCGCGAGCGTCGCGCCGGCGGCGGCGGCCAGCGCGCCGACGAACTCGCGCCGCGTAGCGGCCTGCGACGGATCGCGGCTCGGACGGCGTGCCATCGGTCGGTCTCCCGGGGGGTGTCTCGCGATCGGCCTGTCCACACCGGACCCCACATCTCGACATCCTCTACTGTAGAGTCTGATCCCGGGAGAGGCCGACGCGGAATCGGCCCGCTCGCGACTCACCGGCTTCACCCACGTTTCCCCCTCTGCAGATCCCGAGCCGAGGCTTGACCCCGCACGGCCCCTGAAACCACGGTCGTGGCCCGACACCGCAAGACACCGATCGATGCCGCCCGGTAACCATCCCGCTGACTCATCCCCCGGCGGCGAACCCCCTTTCGCGCCCCCCTGGTGGCTGCGCAATCGCCACGCCCAGACGATCCTGCCGACGTTCTTTCCCCCTCCTGACCAGCCCCACACTGCGGCGCTGTCCCGCGTCGAATTGCCCGACGGCGACGCGCTGGCCCTCCACGACGACCTCCCCGCCGGTTGGGCGCCCGGTGGCCAGGTCGCCCTTCTCTCCCACGGCCTGGCCGACCATCACCGCACGCCCTTGCTCGTGCGCCTCGTCGCCAAGCTCGGTGCCCGCGGCGTCCGCGTCTTCCGCTGGGACATGCGTGGCTGCGGCGCCGGCATGGCCTGGGCGCGGTTGCCCTACCACGCCGGCTGCTCCCCCGATCTGGCGGCGGTCGTCGCCGCCGTCGTCGAGCGCTGCCGCGGGGCGACGGGTGTCGACCCCGACCTGACGCTGTTCGGCGTCTCGCTGTCGGGCAACGTCCTCCTCAAGTACCTCGGCGAGGCGCCGGCGCGCGTGCCCGTCGCGGTGCGCCGGGCGATCGCCGTCAACCCGCCGATCGATCTGGTCGCCGGCGTCGAGTCGATCGCCAGCCGTGCCAACCGGGTCTACGACCGCCACTTCACCGGCGTCCTCGTCAAGCACCTCGAGGCGTGGTGGGAGACGCGCCCCGACGCCGTCAAGCCGACCAACCCGACGCGCCCGCGGACGCTGCGCGAGTTCGACGACTGGTTCACCGCCCCGGCGATCGGCCGCCGCGATGCCCTCGACTACTACCGTCACGCCAGCGCCGCGCGGTTCATCCCCGCGATCGCGATCCCGACGACGATCATCACGTCGCGCGACGATCCGCTCGTGCCGTTTTCGATGTTCGCGGCCGACCGCGTCGCCTACCCCGACTGCGTCCGGCTCGTGGCCACCGACCATGGCGGCCACGTCGGCTTCGTCGGCCGGCGCGGGCCCGACCCCGACACGCGCTGGCTCGACTGGCGCGTGGTCGAGATCGTCACCGGCCGGCCGGCGGGCGACTGACGCTCCCCGCGCGCGGGCCGGGCCGACGAGAGCCTTCGTACAGCGCGCTACCGCACGAACAGGAACTCCGGCAGCATCATCACCGACCACAGGCAGTCGGCGACCGACGCGTCGGTCGGTTCCGTGCCGAGCAGGTCGCGCACCGCCACCGACTCGGCGGCCGAGGGGGGCCGCGCCAGCGCTGCGGTGAAGATCGCGTCGGCGATCGCCGCCGGGTCGTCGCCGCACGCGGCGCGGATCCGGCCGGCACCGCTGCGGAGCATGTCGGCGAGCGACTGGTCGTTGGCCAGTTGGATCGCTTCGAGCGTCGACAGGTCGCCGGGGCGCGAGGTAACCACCTGGTCGCGGTTGGGGCGGCCGAGCGCGGTTTGCAGCGGCGTGCACTTGACGAGCACCGCCCGGACCATCGGCAGCGGGGCCGAGGCATCGGGCCGCTGGCGGGTCACGTCGGCATCGGGCCGGTCGGGGGCGGCGCCGGTGAGCTGCCACAGGGCGTCGACGAACTGCTCGGCGGTCAGCCGCCGCGGCAGCGGCCCACGGAACGGCGTGGCGGCGGCCGGGAGGCCGGCGACCGGGGGCGTGGCGGCGCCGTAGGCCTCCGACGTGCAGATCGTCTCGAGCACGTGGCGCACGTCCCAGCCCCCGGCGACGAAGTCGGCCGCGAGCCAGTCGAGCAATTCGGGGCTGAACGGCTTGGCGCGCAGACTGTCGACCGGATGGACGATGCCGCGGCCGAAGAGGCGCTGCCAGAGGCGGTTGACCAGCGTCCGCGACAGCCAGCCATTGCGGGGCAGGGTGAGGAGCGCCGCCAGCTGCCGGCGGCGCTCGGCGGGCGGGGCGGCGGGATCGACCTGGCCGAGCTCGGGAAACGGCCAGGCCGGCGTGGCCACGGCGCCGGTCTTGGCGTCGCAGCGCTCCAGTTCGAGGGGGTCGGCGGAGACGATCGCCGCCAGGTCGTAGGTCTGCCTGAGCGTCCAGCGGTCGACGAAGCTGTCGTGGCAGCTGGCGCACTTGAGGTTGATCCCCAAGAACGTCTGCCCCACGTTCTGGGCGAACTGGATCGGCACCGTCTGGCTGGCGTTCACCGTGCCGCGCCACACGATCCCGTCGGCGAATCCGCGCGATTCCTCGCCGGGGGCGACCAGCTCGCGGACGAACCGGTCGAACGGCATGTTGTCGACCAGCGCCCGGTGCAGCCAGGGGGTGATCTGCCGCCGGCCGCCGGTGATGAACCCGGTGCCGGTGTAGTCGTTGCGCAGCAGGTCGTTCCAGAACGTCATCCAGTGCTCGGCCCGGGCGAGGTCGTCGGCGAGCAGGTCGCGCACCAGCCGCGCCCGCTTGCCGAGATCGGCGTCGGCGACGAACGCCGCCACGGCCGCGGGCTCGGGGAGCAGGCCGACCAGGTCGAGGCTGGCGCGGCGGATGAACGTGGCGTCGTCGCAGCGCGGCAGGATCGGGATCCCGTCGGCAGTCAGCCGGGCGTCGACGAGCCTGTCGATCGGATGAACGCGGCCGTCGTGCGGCTCCGGCAGCACGACCGGCACGAGCTCGAGCGGCGCCTCGTGCACCGCTCCGCCGAACGAGAAGCCCTCCTCCCACGCGGCCCCGTCGGCGATCCAGCGGCGCAGGACGTCGACCGCGGCGGCGGGGAGCGCCTCACCCTCCTTCGGCATCCGCAGCTCGGGATCGGTGCTCGTGACCCGGAGGAATAGCTCGCTGTCGGCCGGCTTGCCCGGGACGATCGCCGGCTGCCCCGAATCACCGCCGGCCAGCGCCACCTCCCGGTCGGTGAACGACCAGCCCCCCTGCCGAGCGCTGCCGGTGTGGCACTTCGCGCAGTGCTTCCGCAGGATCGGCACGACCTCGTGGGCGAAGTCGACGCCCGCGCCACCGTCGGCACCGGCGCCCGGCGTGACCAGCGCGGCCGCCACGCCGACCACGAGCGCGGCCCACGACCGCGAGCCAGTGCGAATGGGCATGGTTGATCCCGCTTGTCCGCGGACGAAACGATCCACGCCAGAACGACCACCGTGTTCCAGGGACCCGCGAAGCCCCTCCGCCGTCGCCCTCGCATCGGCCCGTCGCCCCGTGCTGCGGGTCGATGCGAGGGCAGAGGCGCGAGGGGCGCCCCCCTCTGTCGAGCCCGAGCGAGGCTTCATCCGCCGATCCACCGACCGGGCACGCCCCGGGAAGTCACCGTCATTTCTTCTTCTTGAACCGCCCACCATTCCCCTTGTCGCGCGACAGCGTGTAGGCCACCAGGTCGAGCACCTCCTCCTCGTTGAGCGTGTCGAGGAGCCCCTTGGGCATCAGCGACTGCGACGAGGTCTGGATCTCGGTGACGTCGCTGCGCGGGATCGTGACCGCCTTGGTGGCGTCCTCGGGATCGGTGACGACCGTCAGCGAGTCGGCCGACTCGGCGACGATCCGGCCGGTGTAGGCCTTGCCGTCGGCGGTCAGCACGATGCTCGCCTTGTACTGGTCGGAGATCACCTTGCTCGGCTCGACGAGAGCCTCGACGAGGTCCTTGACCTGGAACCGGCCGGCGGCCTGGGTGAGGTCGGGCCCGGTGGCGCCCCCCTCCTCGCCGAAGCGGTGGCAGACGATGCACCGCGCCGCCGCGAAGGCACGCTTGCCGTGCTCGAAATCGCGGCCGGTGTCGAGCTTGTCGGACGCGGCGGCGAGCACCGCCGCGGTGGTCCACTGCCGCCCCGGGCCCTCGGGCGCCGGCAGCGGTGGGGCCACCCACGGCTTGCGGACGCCGAGGGTCTCGAGCGCCAGCTTCTCGTTTTCAGTCAGTCGCGCCAGACTCTCCGCCTCGATGTTGGTGAGGAACTTCCGGAAGCTGTTGCCGCCGGCCCACTGCCGTGCCCGGCCGAACCATTCGTAGTAGCCCTTGCGGTCGGCCGTGGTCCAGGCCGACGCGTCGGCCGCGCGGAGGACGTAGGCGTAGTGGATCTGGAGGAGATCGCTGCGCTTCTCGAGCGCCGAGCGGACGGCGCCGCCGTAGGAGGCGTTGCGCTCGATGAGCCGATCCAGGTCGGCCTCGCGCGGCGCGAGGTTGGTGGTCGCTGCCGAGCCGGTCGGCGCCGCCAACGCCGCCACCAGTTTGCCCACGATCCCCGGCGCCCGGACCGCCACCAGGACGCTGGCCAGCTGGCGGTCGAGATCGTAGTCGCCCGACGGGAACAGCGGCCCGAGGCGGGCGGCGATCCGCGCCGCGGCCGCGTCGTCAGGGGCGCCCAGGCGCACGAGCGTCAATTCGTAGGCCCGCGCCAGGTCGAGTTTGTCCGCCGTCACGAGCCGGGCCGGGTCGAGCGCGTCGAGGGCGGCGAGGACGGCGGGCTGCGCCGGCGGGTCGGCCTGCCGGGCGACCGCGATCGCCCCCTGGATCACGGCCGTCGCGTCGGCGGCGCCGAGCACCTTCCCCTGCCAGAGGCCGATCGGACGGTGCTCGAGCGCGACGCGCGCCGCCGCGCGGACGAACCGGTCGGGGCTGGCCAGGTGGGGCAGGGCCGCCGCCACCGCCGCCGCATCGTCGCCCGGCCGGTGGAACGCCTCGAGCGAGCGGCGCAGGGCGCGCGCGTCGGCGTCGCGAGGGTCGCGCGCGTCGACCGGCGCCGTCGGCTCGGGCCCGGCGTAGCTGACGCGGTACAGTTCCGACTGCCCGCCACGGCCGCCGACGGTGAAGTACATCGCCCCGTCGCGGAGAATCGTGACGTCGGTCAGCGGCAGCGGCGTGCGCGAGAGAAATTCCTCCTTCACCCCGGCGTAGGTTGAGCCCTGCGGTTCGAGGTGGATCGTGTAGATCGTTCCGAACGTCCAGTCGCAGATGAACAGCGCCTTCTGGTACGCCGCCGGGAACTTCGCCCCCGTGCCGAACGTCACCCCGACCGGCGAACCGGGGCCGATGTCGACGGCGGCTGGAAGGCTGTCGGGATACCAGGCGGGCCAGTTCGACGACCCGCTCCGCCAGCCGAATTCGCTGCCGCTGGTGGCATGGCTGACACGCGTCGGGCGGTACCACGGCGTGCCGAAGTCCCATTCCATGTCGGAGTCGTAGACGAACATCTCGCCGTCGGCGTTGAAGTCGAAGTCGTAGGCGTTGCGATAGCCGGCCGTCCACACTTCCCACTCCTTGCCGTCGCGGTCGGTGCTGACGACGTACCCACCCGGCGCGAGGATCCCGGTGGCGTGGCCGTTGGCATCCCACATCCGCGGGATGACGACGTCTTCGTCCCAGTTGGCGGGCAGCCGGCTGCTCGCCTCGCGCGGGAGCGTGACGCGGCGCTGGTTGGGGCGGATGCCCCCCATGGTCTGCGGCGGGGTGACATCGGTCATTTCGAACGGCACCTTCGTATGGTTGCCGCAGACGATGAACAGCCGCGTGCCGTCGGGCGACAGGCGGATCGCGTGCGGGCCATGCTCGCCGCCGCCGTCGAACGCGCGGAGCTTCTCGACCGCGTCGAGGGTGTCGTCGCCGTCGCTGTCGCGCACCCGGTACAGGCCGCTGCCGGGCCCGCCATTGCAGACGACATACAAGCTGTCGAACGCCCACAGCAGCCCCTGGGCACCGCTGAGCGGCACGGGGATCTTCTCGACGACCGTCGGCCGCGAGCCGTCGAGGGGCGCGGGGGTGATCCGCACCAGACCCTTGTCACCCTGGTCGCTGGCGACGAGCCGCCCCTGGCCGTCGGTGCCGAGGCAGACCCAACTGCCCAATTCGTCCTTGGGGACGACGAACAGCCGTTCGACGGTAAACCCTGCCGGCACGGCGAACGGCGCCGTCTCGCTGCTGGCCTGGGGTGCGGTCGGCATCCGTTCGGCGGGTTGTTCGTAGCGCGCGGGAGCCTGGGCCGCGGCGGCGAGGGTGGTCATCAGCCAGGCAACCACGGCGAGGGAAGAGACGCGCATCGCAACCGAGTCCTCGGGGGAAAAGGGCCGTGCGCGGCAGCCGCGCGACCGTCCCGGTGTCGCGGCCATGATACCTGCCCGCCGCGGGTGCCAGGGCGGCGCCGTCAGCGGGCGGGGCTCCCCGGCGGAGCAGCGCCGCCCCGCCGGTGTCCTGTGCGGGGAGCCGGCGCGGGGCGACCGCGCGACAGTCAATGGCCCAGGTCCGCGCGGATCGCCGCGCAGAAGCGGCGACTCCAGTCCGGAAACGCCGCGGCCACGCTCCGCGCGTGACCGACAAGCTCCGCGAGGCGGTCGCCTCTGAGGGTCGCCTCGTAGGCGTGCCGGAAGAAGTGCCGGAAACTTTTCAGCTCGCGCAGCGGTGACCTGTGATCGGCCGGCACGAACCGCGGTCGGATTCCCGGAAGGTCGAGCGACACCCGTTCGAGCAGCCGCTCGTGGTAGTCCCCCGATTTCTCGAAGTGGTTCTCGAACGCCGTGCAGAGCCGTTCGAAGCTCTTCTCCAGCACGTTGTATAACCGGTTGAGCTCGTACCCACAGGCCGACAGGTGCCCGGGATGTTCGTCGGCCAGTCGTTCTGCCGCCAGTCGTGCCGCTTCCGCCATCACGGCGGCGTCGGCAGCGAGCTCCTGCTCGAGAATCGACAGTCCTATACGGTCCATGGTTCACCATGCCGTCGGATCTGCGGCTCGAGTCTCGTCTCGCCGATCAGGCAGACATCGACGGGGCGTTGACACCGCTCCGAGAGCAGACTCGCCAGGAGATGGATGCTCATCGCGGGCGGGTCCTGCTCGAGCGCCAGATCCACGTCGGACCACTCGCGGAATCGAGCAGGCTCGGTCAGGGAGCCGTAGACCCAGACCCGGCTCCCCTGCGGCAGACAGGCTGCCAGCCCGGCCGCGAGTCGCTCGCGCACCCGGAGCCGCTCCCGCTCGCAGTCGGCTGCCCGCTCGGCGATCGATTCCCGCAGCAGATCCATCCCCGGATGGTACCGGGAAAACGGGGGTCTCGCGCACCGTGCCGGCCACCGCGCCTCCCCCGGGAACGGCCAGAAAGCGCGAACTATACTTGCGCGGTTCGGCCATGGTGGTTTCCCGCGGGAGGCAGGCATGTTCCGGTCCGTTCGCCCGTCGTCGTTGGTCGCAGTCGTCCTCCTGGCAGTGGGCCTGCCGGCCGCAGGCCTGCTCGGCGCCGCCGAGGAGGAGATCCTCTGCCGTTGTCACCACGGCGACCTCCATGGCCATGCCGACCATGGCGCCGCCGCGGCGGCCGCGGGGGAGCCGGCGGCGCGGCAATACGCCCCCGACCGTGCCGTCGACATGCTCCACATCAAGATCGACTGCACCCCCGACTTCGCCCGCCACTCGGTCCGGGCGACGACGTCGCTGTCGTTCAAGCCGATCGCCCGGCCGCTGTCGACGCTGCGCCTCGACGCGGTCGACCTGACCGTCCATTCCGTCCGCGCCGAGGCGGCCGGTGCTGCCGTGCCCGTCGGCGACGTCGTCGTGGCGCGCGACTCGATCACCGTCGCCTTCCCCGAGCCGATCGCCCCCGGCCGCGAAGTCACGCTCCACGTCGACCATTCCGCCGAGCCGCGGCGTGGCCTGTACTTCCGCACGCCCGACATGGGCTATCCCGCCGGCGACACGCATGTCTGGACACAGGGGGAGTCGCACGAGGCGCGCCACTGGTTTCCGTGCCACGACTATCCCAACGAGAAGTGCACCACCGAGATGATCTGCCACGTCCCGCCGGCGATGACCGTGCTCTCCAACGGCCGGCTCGTCGGCGAGGAGACCGACCCCGCCACCGGGCTCAAGGCGGTGCGCTGGCTCCAGGACAAGCCGCACGTCAGCTATCTGGTGTGCCTCGTGGCCGGGCACCTTGTGAAGCTCGAGGGGAAGCACCGCGACGTGCCGCTGGCGTTCTGGACGCAACCGTCGACGGCCGCCGTCGCCGCCAACTCGTTCCGCGACACCCCCGGGATCATGGCCTACTTCGAGGACGAGATCGGCGTCCCCTTCCCGTGGGTCAAGTACGACCAGGTGACGATCCAGGATTTCGTCGCCGGCGGGATGGAAAACACGAGCCTCACCACGCTCACCGACCAGACGCTGTTCTCCGGCGAGACCGAGAACATCCGCACCACCCGGTCGCTCGACGCCCACGAGATGGCTCACCAGTGGTTCGGTGACCTGGTGACCTGCAAGGACTGGAGCCACCTGTGGCTCAACGAGGGTTTCGCCACCTACTACTCCCACCTCCACGCCGGCCATCTCCTCGGCACCGAGGAGCTGCTCTACGGCCTGTGGCTCGACGCCGAAAACAAGATCCTCCCCAACGCCGCCGACCCGCGGCCGATCGTCTTCAAGGGCTACCGCGACGCGCGGGAGCAGTTCGACTGGCGGGCCTACCCCAAGGGGAGCTGGGTCCTCCACATGCTCCGCCACCAGCTCGGAGCCGATCTCTACCGCCAGGCGGTCCGCACCTACCTCGAGCGCCACGCCTACGGCACGGTGACCAGCGACGACTTCCGCCAGGTCCTCGAGGAGACCAGCGGCCGGCCGCTCGACCGGTTCTTCGACCAGTGGCTGTACCACGGCCGCCACCCCGACCTGGAGATCGACTACCGCTGGCAGCCGGAGGAGAAGCTGGCCCACGTCACCATCCGGCAGACGCAGCCGGTGTCGGCTGACGTCCTCCTGTTCGCCTTCCCGGCGACGTTCCGGTTCGTGCTCCCCGACGGCACGGTCGTCGACCGGACCGTGGCCGTCGACGGCGCGGCCCACGAGTTCGACTTCGCGCTCTCCGCGCAGCCGGTGTTGGTGCGATTCGATCCGGAATACACGCTGCTTGCGCGCGTCGATTTCGATCTCCCCGAGGCGATGCACCTGGTGCAGCTCGAAAGCGCCGACGATCCGATCGGGCGGATCCGCGCCGTCAAGGCACTGGCCGCGAAGAAGACGCGCGGGGCAGTCGAGCGGCTCGGCCGGGTGCTCCGTGAGGATCCGTTCCGCGGCGTCCGCGAGCAGGCCGCGGCGGCGCTGCAGGCGGCTGGCAGCGACGAGGCGCTCGACGAGCTTTCGCGCTCGCTCGCGCAGCCCGACGCCCGCGTCCGCCGCCGCGTCGTCGAGGCGCTGGCGGGTTATTACCGGCCGCAGGTGATGGAGCGGCTCGTCGCCGTCGCCCGCGACGAACCCAATCCGGCGATCCGCGCCGCGGCGCTCGAGGGCCTGGCCAAGTACGGCGACGGGCAGGCGCGAGACGCCCTCCTCGACGGGCTGCGGAGCGAGTCGTTCCGTCAGGAGGTGGCCGCCGGAGCGATCGCGGCCCTCGCCGCGACCCACGACGAGTCGCTCCTCGAGGCGCTGGTGCGCACGGTCAAGGCCCGGGGCGACGCTTTCCCGCCGCGGGTCCTCGCCCGGGCGCTGGAGACGGCCGGCCGGCTCGGCAGCGAGCGGACCGAGAAGGAGACCGTCCGCGAGTTTCTCCTCGCCCACACCGCCGACCAGCGCATCCCGGTCCGCTCGGCGGCGCTGGCGGCACTGGGCGAGCTCGGCGATCCGCGCGCCCGGCCGGTGCTCGAGGGGTTCGCGCAGCTCGGCGCCGACGACCGCGTCGGCAAGGTGGCGACCGAGGCCCTGGAGAAGCTCCGCCAGCGCCAGCCGGCGGTGCCGCAGGAGGTGAAGGAGCTGCGCGGCGAGCTGTCGCGTGTCGCCGACGAGCAGCGGAAGCTGCGCGCGGAGCTCGAGGGTGTCGACCGCCGGGTGAAGGAGCGCGTCGCGCCCCCCGCGCCGCCGGCGGCACCTGCGGCGGGGAGCGCCCCGGCGCCGGCGGCGCCCTGACGGCGGCCGGGCGAGTCGCGGAGCGCTCGTTACCGGCCGCGAAGTGATTCAGGATTCGACCGCGCGGCCGTGTAAAATGATTTGATGCAGTCGTCTCCGCTGTGCATTGGCGACATGATCGCCCAGGCGATCGTTTTCAATCCCCGCTCTCCGGTGGGATTGTCGGCCATGGATCTCGACCGGTTGCTGGCTGCGATCCCGGCGCTCTTCGATCTCCTCGAGGAGCGCGGAGTGGGCTACGTGCTGGTCGGCGGGATCGCGATGCGGGTCCATGCGCCGGGCCGGAATACCCAGGACATCGATCTGATCATTCCTGCTGACCAGATCCCGCGGATTCCCGAAGTGCGCGTCGTCGAGCGCAACGACAGCTTCGCGCGGGCGGAGTTCGATGGTCTTCAGATCGACATCCTGCTCGCCGATCACGCCCTGTTCGAGATCGTCCGACGGGAGCATGCCCGACGGGAGCGGTTCGTCGAACGGTCCGTCGTCTGCGCCACGGTCGAAGGGTTGCTGTTGCTCAAGCTGTTCGCACTGCCGTCGCTCTACCGCCAAGGGCGGTTCGCGCGGGTCGAGGACTACGAGCACGACATCGCCGTGCTGCTTCGCGCCCATCGGCCGGAGATGGAGCCGATCCTCGCGGAACTGGCCCACCATCTTCCGGACACCGATCTGGCAGAGATCCGGTCGATCGTCGCGGGTGTCCAGCGGCGGATCGCCGAGTCCGCCGCGCGCTTCGGCCCCGGGCCTCTCTCCTCGGAAGACTGAGTCGGTCCTCGTGATTCAAGGCCGTGCGCGCTGGGCCGGCCGCTTCGGCTGGTCGCGCTGCGGGTCGGCGGCGGGGAGAGTCGTCACCGGCCCACGCGACCTGTGCGCTCCGCCACCGCCACGCGGATCGGGTGCGCCGGGCGGAGCGTCACGCGCCCGAGCGGCCGTGGTGAATGGCGGTTGAGCGGAGCGAGACGGGCCCGCCGCGCGAGGGCGGTGAGGAACGTCGCGCCGAGCCGGCGGGCGAGCCGCTCACCAAGGCAACTCCTCGTGCCGGCACCGAACGGGAAATAGCGCCACGGATCGACGGTGCGATCGGCGAGAAACCGGTCGGGATCGAACCGCGCGGCCTCGACGAAGGCCGCGGAGGAGCGTTGACTCACGTACGGCGACAGGTAGACCTTCGTGCCTGTCGGCACCGCGATACCCCCGGGCAGCCGGTCCATGGCGGTGGCGACCCGGACGAAGAGCCAGGTCGGCGGGTAGAGCCGCAGCGCTTCGGAGATCACCCGCTCCGCCACCGACTCCTCGCCGCATCGATCCATCCAGTCGGGAGCGCGGGCGAGAAGTTCGATCGTCCACGCGAGCATCATCGTCGTGGTCTCGTAAGCCGCCAGCAGGATCTGCTCGACACCCGGTGCGAGGGTCCGTGCAGCATCGGCGTCCGGATCGTCGAGCAGGCCGTGCAGGATCGCGTCGGGGTCGGTGCCGTCCACGATCGCCTCGGCGACCAGTCGCGACAGCGACCGGCGCCGTGATCCGGACCGGATCCTCGCCAGCGGCACGACCGCGAACGCGGCCTCGTCGGCGCGCCTGCGCTCCTCGAGCGCGGCGCTCCACCCGGGCCGGCGCCGCGCACTGTCGGTACCGAGCAGCACCTCGACGATGCACGCGGCCACGAACGGCGCCAGGTGCCGGTCGGTGTCGACCGTCCCGTGGCGCACGGCGGCGGCGGCGAATTCCTCGCAGTGCCGATCCAGCAGCCACTGGCGATCGGCGAGGCGTTGCGGATGGAAACAGCGGATCGAGTGCGCGCGGAGGCGGGCATGGTCGGCATCGGCGACGGTGAACAGGCTCGTGCCCAGTCGGCGCCGGGCCGTCTCGCTGACCAGTCGCGGGCTCTTTCCATACCGTCCCGCGGCGGAGACGAGCACGTGCCGCACGTCCTCCGGGGCCGTGATCAACAGAGTCGGTCCCCCCAGAGACAGCCGGACGGTCTCCCCGTAACGCTCGTGACAGCGAAGCAAGTACCCGGGCTTGTCGCGCAGGAACGCCATGGCATGGCCCACGGCCGGCAGCCGTCGAGGGCCCTGCGGAACGCTCGAGGGGGAGGTCACGGCGAGGCTCTTCGGGGATTTCCGTGGCTGAAGAGTGTCGACGGGCGTACAGGTTCAAGAATGGGGAAGTGCATGGCGGACGGCGTGATCAGTGGGGCCGAAACCCACTGCATTCACCCTCAAAGGCGCTTTTCCCCGGTGTTTTCCGCCCATCGGGCTTGTGGGCCCAGCTTGGAGGAGAGGGGGCGCCGCGGGGGCCGGGACCAGCACGTTCCCTGGAGTAAAACCGATGATTTTCCGGGATCCAGGCCCCCTTGCCACGAAATTCCCGGAAGAACCCACGGCGATGGTGTCGGGGAAGGAACGTGGACGACGCGCCCCGGCTGGCCGCGACGGCGGCACCGAGCGGATCGTCACGAGACGTGTGGACGGGATGGTACCATCCGACGTTCGGGGGACCGGCGGAATGGACACCACGCAAGGCATCACCTCGATGACGACGTCTCCGGTGCGGAACCCATCGTCGTCGACCCGGGCCCGGGCCGCCCGACCGCCGCGGATCTCGGTCGTCCTGCCGACACGCGACCGGGGCACCGCCGTGTTGACCCCGATCGCGGCGATCCGCCGTGGATCGTGGCAGGACTTCGAGATCTGCGTGGTGGACCAAAGCGCGCGTGTGGCCGAGACGGCGGCGGCACTGACGGCGCTCGGCGACCCGAGGATTCGTCACCTGCCGTCGCGCGACCGGGGGTTGGCCCGGGCGCTCAACCGCGGGATCGACGCGGCACGCGCCGAACTGATCGCGGTGACCGGTGACGATTGCGAACCGGCCGATGACTGGCTCGAGTCGGTCGTCACGACCTTCGATCATCACCCCGTGGTCGGCGTCGTTCACGGCAACGTCGAGCCCTGCGATCACGACGCGACGCGGGGTTTCGTTCAGGCCTCGGTGCGGACCGATACCGTGACGGTCCACGCGGTCGAGGATCTGCCGACGCTGGTCGGAACGTCGGCCAACATCGCGATTCGCCGAGCTGTCGCGACGGCACTGGCCGGCTTCGACGAGACGTTCGGCGTCGGCGCACCGCTGGCGGCGGCGGAGGACGTCGACTTCGTCCTCCGGGCGCTGGCCGGGGGATGGGCCGTGCATGAGGCTCCGGCCATCCGCGTCACTCACCAGGACATCTGGCCGCTGCACCGCCGTGCCGAGCTGATCCGCCGCAATTGGTACGGCACCGGAGCGGTGTTCGGGAAGTTCGCACGGCAACAGCCGCGAAGCGCCGTCGGTCTGCTCGGTCGGCTCGCGCGCCGCTTCGTCGCGCGGCCGGTGGGGGTGTCGGTCTCGCTCGGAGGCGGTCATCGGTGGGCGCGGCTGGTCGCGTTCACCGGCGGATTCCTGGCCGGTTTCACCCGGCCGCTCGATCGCGCTCGCGGACACTTCGCCGCGTCGCCACCGCGGCATCCAGCAGGCTGACGTTCGCCAGGGCGCCTGCCCGGGGGCCGAGAAGCCGCGCGGTCCAGCGGATCACGGCGCGGGTCATCGCCGGTTCGAGTGCGGACCGCCAGCGCGGATGGAGCACCGCGGCGATCTGGATCGGCTCCGGCGCGTATCCCGCGTGGCGTTTGAAGGCGTCGAGCGAGGTGCGGGGCGGAAGCCCCTGCCGGCCCACCGTCACGCCGCGGATCCCCGGCCGGCGGATCATCTCGGCGGCGAAGCGATGGTAGAGCCAATGGGCGGGTCGGACACCGGCGAAGCGCGGCGTGCAGTCCGCCATCACCCCCTCGCACAGTCCATCGGCCGTGAGCGAGACGATCGAGCCGGCGAGGCTGCCATCGACGAGGCAGCCCGTCGCCTCGAACCGGACGTCGTCGGCCAGGAGGTCGCACAGGCGATTCCAGCCGCCGGCGCTGGTCGTCGGCGGTGCCGGCCCACCGCGGGCCGCGGCCGCCTGGCAGTGGACCTCGAAAGCAAGGCTGCGGAACTCCCGCCACTCGAGCCGACGGACCGTCACCTTCCCCTGGCCACGGCGGAGATTCTGGCGGAACTGCCGCTGCACGGCGGCCAGTCCGTAGTGCGGATCGCGCACCCACCAGGCGACGGCCGGTACGCCTGTTCCATCAGCCGACACGAACGTCGCCGCCACGCGGCCGGTGTCACGGAGCACCGTGTCGACAGCGCCCGGGGCGACGGCGACCGCTTCGGTCGCCGGCACCGCCATCAGCGACAGTCGTCCGACCTCGACCCAGCAGACCCCGTCGCGCTGGTGGACGGCATGGCCGAGGGCACGGAAGAAGGCGCCGAGAAGTACCGAACGGGAATTCACTTCACGGCCGTCCCGCGGTGGGACCGTCTCGCCGCCGATCGACTCACCATGATGTCGCGATCCTCCGGATGGAGCGCATCAGGAGCCCGTTCCCGCGCAGGAAGCCCAGCGACCGATCGACCCATTCCTCGGTGATCTGGTCCGCCTGCCGGGCCAAGGGCCGCGGCGGAACGTCGGCTTCCAGGCCGAGGAAACCGATGACACGGCGCATGGTCGCGCCGTAGTCCTCGTCGAGTTCCTCGTAGACCAAGTTCAGCGGCTTGATGCCGTGGCGCTGGTAGAAGCGCTCCCACTGCTCGACCTCCTGGGCCACGAACAGCAGGTGCTTGATGATCCGCAGGTGGTTGAACCGGGGGCGCCGGTGCTCGCGGAGACCCGCACGCCAGACCCGCGACTGCGTGGCCTTCGCGTAGGACACGGCCTGGCGGAGCGTGCGCCGGCGCGTGACCGACACGTACCGCGCCGCCGGCAGGAGGCGCACGAGCCCGTCGGCTCCGCCGTCGAACACCGCCAGCTGGGGATAATGGACCTTGATCCCGAAGATCCCGTCGACGGTGTTCTCGCCGCGGATCCTCTGGAAGTAACCGTCCGGGTCGGGCTCGAGGAACCGTGGCCGCGGGACCATCGCGTTCCCCTGGGACGTGATCGGGTTGAGATACTCGCGGGGTCGCCCCGCCCCGATCGCCGCCAGCGCCTCGGCCAGCAGGTGCGATCCCGTCCGCGGGCACGAGCAGATCACGTACTCCATCGTCGCCGGTCCTGTGCCTCGCCCCGGACGGAAACGGCCGATCGGGTGACGACGAGTGTAAACGGCGAG